>NZ_JBSGIW010000098.1:0-26637 GCF_053605265.1 Streptomyces sp. NPDC003943
CGCGGGGGGGCGGGTGTGTCCCCCCGCCCCTGTTCCCCTCCCCGCCCCCCCACCGCCGGTTTTTTGCGCCCGGCCCGGATCAGGCGCGCGTCAGCCGGAACAGCCGGATCTCCCGCTCGATCCGCGCCTGGTACGTCGCGTACGGCGGCCAGAACGCCAGCACCGCCCGCCACGCCTCCGCCCGCTCCTCCCCCGTGAGCAGCCGCGCCCGTACGGGGAAGCTCTCGCCGCGCCAGCTGACCTCGACGTCCGGATGGGCGAGCAGGTTCGCGGTCCAGGCGGGATGCCCCGGCCGGCCGAAGTTGGAGCCGACGAGCACCCAGGTGCCGGCGTCCGGCTCCGGCATGCAGGCGAGCGGGGTGACCCGCGGCTGCCCGCTCTTCGCGCCCCTGGCGGTGAGGACGACACCCGGCAGCATGCGCGCGCTCAGCATCACCTTGCCCCGGGTCAGCCGGTGCACGGCCCGGTCCATGGCGGGGATGAAGTGCGGGGCGACCTTGGCGAAGGTGCGGGTGGAGGAGACCTTCTGCATCATGCGCAGCCCGATCGGCACCTACGCCACCTCCTCAAAGGCGCCGGACGCCCCGGAGGCCCCGGAGGTCCCGGGGGCGCCGGAAGCCCCGGAAGCCCCGGAGGTCCCGGCCGCCTCGCCGAAGAGGGCGGCGCGCTCGGCGGCCCGCGCCCGCAGGGCCACCGCCGGGCCGAAGAGCAGCTCGTCCGCCGCCGCCCGCTTGAAGTACAGATGGGCGTCGTGCTCCCAGGTGACGCCGATCCCGCCGTGCAGCTGGATCGTCTCGGCGGCCGCGGCCCGCTGGGCCTCGAGGGCCTGGGCGAGGGCGAGCCCGGCGGAGACGGGATCGCCGTCCGCCGCCGCGCAGTGGGTGAGCGCGCGGGCCGACTCGATCTGGACGAGGAGGTCCGCGAGCCGGTGCTTGAGGGCCTGGAAGGAGCCGATGGGCCGGCCGAACTGCTCGCGCGTGGCGGCGTGTTCGACGGTGCGGTCGAGGGCGCCGCGGGCGGCGCCGACGGCCTCGGCTGCCAGCGCGACGGCGGCGGCGCGCCCGGTCGCGGCGAGCGCGCCGAGCGCGTCCGACGACTCCTCCCCCAGCAACTCCGCCCGTACGTCCCGGAGTTCCAAGGTCGCCTGGGAGCGGGTGAGGTCGAGGGTGGCCTCCCGGCGTCGTACGAGGCCGGTCGCGTCCTCCTTCACGAGGAAGAGCAGCGTACGGCTGCGCGGGAAGCCACCGGTGTGCGCGGCGACGAGGAGCAGCCCGGCGCTGTGCCCGTCGAGGACGTGGCCGACCTCCCCGTACAGCGACCAGCCGCCCTCCGGCAGCGGAACGGCCTGGACGCCGCCGGAGCGGCCGCCGCCCGCCCAGGGCGTGGCGGTGTTGTCGCCGGTGAGGTCGAGGGCGAGCGGGAGGGAGCCGCCGGGCAGGGCGAGGGCGCAGGTCAGGGAGCCGTCCGCGACGCGGGGCAGCAGGTCGGCGCGCTGCGCTTCGGTGCCGAGCGCGGCGATCAGCGGAGCGGCGAGGACGCCGGTGGCGAGGAGCGGGGAGGGGGTGAGGGCGCGGCCGGTCTCCTCGCAGGCGACGGCCAGTTCGGCGGGTCCGCAGCCGGCTCCGCCGTACCGCTCGGGCAGGGTGAGGCCGGGCAGGCCGAGGGTGCCGGCGAGGGCGGCCCAGAGTGCGGTGTCGTAGCCCTCGGGGGTGGCGACGGCGGCACGGGTCCCGGCCGGTCCGGCGCGCTTGGCCAGGAGCTCGCGCAGGGTGCGGCGGATCTCCCGCCGGACCTCCTGCGCCTGCCGTTCCTGCTGTTCCTCTCGTTCCTGTCGTTCCTGTCGTTCCTGTTGCTCTGGGGTGACGGCGGCGGTACGCATGGGTCTCCCTTCCGGGGTCCCTCGTATCTGACGGTGCGTCATGCTAGGACCGCCCGGAGCAGATGCACAGCCCGACGGACCTCCCGATTCACCAAATCTGATGTACCGTCAGATTCATGCCCACCACCACAACGGACCGCCGCCGGCGCGTCGCCGTCGTCGGCATATCCCTCTCCGACTGCGGCCGGGTCGACGAGGCCACGCCCTACGCCCTGCACGCCCAGGCCGCCCGGCGCGCCCTCGCCGACAGCGGCCTGGACCGCTCACTGATCGACGGCCTCGCCTCGGCGGGCCTCGGCACCCTCGCCCCGGTGGAGGTCGCCGAATACCTGGGCCTGCGCCCGCGCTGGGTGGACTCCACCTCGGTCGGCGGCGCCACCTGGGAGGTCATGGCGGCGCACGCGGCCGACGCCATCGCCGCCGGCCGCGCCAACGCCGTCCTGCTCGTCTACGGCTCCACCGCCCGCGCCGACATCCGGGCGCGCCGCCGCACCGGCAACCTCTCCTTCGGGGCGCGCGGCCCGCTGCAGTTCGAGGTCCCGTACGGACACAGCCTGATCGCCAAGTACGCGATGGCGGCCCGCCGCCACATGCACGAGTACGGCACGACCCTGGAGCAGCTCGCCGAGGTCGCCGTGCAGGCGCGGGCGAACGCGGCGCTCAACCCCGAGGCGATGTTCCGCGACCCGGTCACGGTCGACGAGGTCCTCGACGGGCCGATGATCGCGGACCCCTTCACCAAGCTGCACTGCTGCATCCGCAGCGACGGCGGCTGCGCGGTGCTGCTCGCGGCCGAGGAGTACGTACCGGACACGGCGAAGGCCCCGGTGTGGATCCTCGGCACGGGCGAGTACGTCTCGCACACCACGATGTCCGAGTGGGAGGACTTCACGGTCTCCCCGGCCGCCGTCAGCGGCCGGCTCGCCTTCGAGCGGGCGGGCGTGCGGCCCGAGGACGTCGAACTGGCCGAGATCTACGACGCGTTCACCTACATGACCCTGGTGACCCTGGAGGACCTGGGCTTCTGCGCGAAGGGCGAGGGAGGCGCGTACTTCGCGGAGAAGGACCGGCTGCCGGTGAACACGGACGGCGGTGGCCTGTCCGCCTGCCACCCGGGCATGCGGGGACTGTTCCTGCTGGTGGAGGCGGTACGGCAGTTGCGCGGCGAGGCGCCGGGGCTGCAGGTGCGGCGGCCGGACGGCTCACTGCCGGAGCTGGCGGTGGCGTCGGGGACGGGGGGCTGGTTCTGCTCCTCGGGAACGGTGGTGCTGGGCCGGAACTGACGCCCCGCATCCGGAATCCACACCCGGATCCCGAATCTATACAGTCGTCATAGACAGACGTGTAGGACATCCGTATAGTCGTCTGTGCGGGGCCGGAGCGGCCCCGCGCCATCCGACAAGGAGTCCCGCCATGCGTGCTGCCAAGACCGTCCTGATCTCCGGCGCCTCGATCGCCGGCCCCGCCCTGGCCCTCTGGCTGCACCGCTACGGGTTCGTCCCCACCGTCGTCGAGAAGGCGCCCGCCCTGCGCACCGGCGGCTACAAGGTCGACCTGCGCGGCGACGCCATCGGGATCTGCGCCCGGATGGGCATCCTCGACGAGGTCCGCGCCCACTCCACCGACATGGCGGGCGGCTCGTACGTCGACTCCCGGGGCCGTACGGTCGGCGAGCTGCCCGCCGAGATCTTCGGCGGCCGCACCGAGCAGGACGACGAGATCATGCGCGGCGACCTCGCCCGGATCCTGTACGAGCGGACCCGCGACGACGTCGAGTACCTCTTCGGCGACTCCATCGCGAGCCTGGCCGAGGACGCGGACGGCGTCACCGTCACCTTCGACTCGGGCACGGTCCGCCGCTTCGACCTGGTGGTCGGCGCGGACGGCCTGCACTCGCACACCCGCCGCCTGGTCTTCGGCGACGAGCGGCAGTTCAAGCGCCACCTCGGCGCGTACATCTCCATCTTCTCGGCGCCCAACCGGCTCGGCCTGACCCGCTGGGAGACCTACCACGCCCGCCCGGACAAGCTGATCTCCGTCTACGCCACCGCCGGCGAGCGGGCCGGCACCGCCAAGAACTGCTTCGTCTTCGCCGCCCCCGCCGAACTCCCCTACGACCACCGCGACACCGCCGCCCAGAAGCGCCTCCTCGCCGACGCCTTCACCGGCGACGACTGGGAGATCCCGCGCCTGATCGCGGACGCGGCCGACGCCGACGACTTCTACTTCGACTCCATCGCCACCATCCACATGGACCGCTGGTCCCGCGGCCGCGTCGTCCTCCTCGGCGACGCCGCCCACTGCACCTCCCCCGCCTCCGGCCAGGGCACCGGCCTCGCCCTCACCGGCGCCTACGTCCTCGCCGGCGAACTCGCCGCGGCCGGCGGCGACCACGTGGCCGCCTTCGCCGCGTACGAGGAGCTGATGCGCCCGGGCATCGAACTCAACCGGCGCTTCGCGGAGAAGTTCGCCAAGGAGATGACGATCTCCTCCCGCTGGAAGATCGCCCTGCGCATGTTCATGGTCCGCACGCTGCCCAAGACCCCCTGGAAGAACCTCATCGCGAAGAAGATCCGCGAGGAGATCCAGCGCGCGTCGACGGCGGTGCCGGTGAAGGAGTACGTCGCGCAGCCCCGGGTCGCCTGAACGTGTTCGAAACCACCTACCGGTGCACGTGAGGCCCCTGTTACGATCGCGCCTTCGGACGGGAAGCGCCGGAGGGGGCCGCGCGGAAAACGCGCGAACGACGGCCACCCGTCCCCTGCCTGCACAGGCTCATGGAGGGGAACCACCTTGCGTACCCACGCACGAAGAACACTCGCCGCCGCCACCACACTGGCCCTCGCGGCCGGCCTCACCGCCGCGGTCACGGGCCCGGCGACGGCCGCCACGACCGGCACGGCCGGCGCGACCGCCACCGACGAGGTCGTGATCCCGAACCCGGGCCGCCAGATACCGCGCCTCGACACGCTCAAGCACACGAGCGCGAGCGGCTACGCGCACGACCTCGAAGGCACCGGCACGGTCTGGACCGACTTCGCGACCGGCACCGACACCCCGATCGACGCGAGCCGCGCCGCCGGCCACTCCGGTCTCTACGCCACGATCAGCACCGAGCCGTTCGATCAGCCGCGCACGGTCACGATCCAGGCCCTCGGTTCGGACGCCAGGAAGACCGTCACCATCCCCGGCGGCCAGGTGTGGTCCAGGACCTACAACACCGACACCACCCTCGCCTACACGCAGGACTCGACCGGCCTGCTCACCTCGATCACCCTGTACCGGGCGGCCGAGGACGGCACGACCATCGCGCAGCCCGTAGCCGACATCCCGAAGGCCCTCGGCCCGGTCCTCGCCGTCAAGCAGGACCTGCGGGGCGCGGTACTCCGGATGCGCCCCACCGCGGACGGCCCGATCGCCGCCTATCTGCTCGACTACGCGACCGCCACGATGAAGCCGTTGCCGGCCGCCATCAACTCCATCACCTGGGTGGCGCTCGGCGACCGCCAGATCGTTGCCTACCCCGGCAACGGCAAGCCGCTGGTCTCCGTCCCCCGCGACAACCCGACGGCCACGCCGGTGGAGACCGTGCTCCCCGCCCCCGTCGGCAACGAAGGATCGGGCGTCTACCTCACGGTCACCGGCGACACCGTCGTCTACCAGCGGAACCTGCTCTACCCCGACGGCGAGCGCCTCGCCGGCAACACCCTGCGGGCGATCCCGGTCGGCGGCAACACGGCCACCGAGCTCCTGAAGTACGCCCAGCAGAACAGCTTCGCCATCGGGCCCGACGGCAGCGTCCTCGTCCCCGGCGGTACCGGCGCCCTCGACTGGGCCGTGCACCGGATCAGCGTCGGCGCCGACGGCACGCCCCGGACGACCCGCGTCCGCGAGATACCGCGCATGCCCCGGGAGATCACCCATCTCGCCCTGGGCGGCGGCCGGCTGAGCTACCTCAGCCCCACCGGCCGGGACACCGTCGTCGACCTTCTCGACTCCGACATCACCACCGACGAGACGGGCACCACCACGGCCGGCCCGTCACAGCGGCGGTTCGCCTTCATCCGCACCGACCCGTCCGGCCTCGCCTCGCAGGGCGACGGCTCCTCGGTGGTCTCGCAGGGGGCCACGCTCTACTCCCCCACCAGCCTCCACTCCTACCGGGGCTTCTCCCTCCCGGCCGAGAGCACCGTCGTGGACGCCTCCGGTCGGTACGTCCTGGCGCGCAGCGGCAGCACGACCTACGCCGGCGACCTGGAGAACTTCCACGCCGACGAGCCGTCCGTCCTGCTCACGCTGCAGAACTCCGCCGCCGCGCTGTGGGACACCAAGGTGTGGAAGCCCGCCGCCACCGCGGGTCAGGTCAACTCCTACGACCTGAAGACGAGGACGACCTCGCCGGCCGTCGACGTGCGGTCCGGTTGCCGACCGACCGAACTGCAGGCCGTGGGCCGCTGGCTGTACTGGGCCTGCGGCGCGGCCAAGGCCGGTGTCTACGACCACACGCTGAAGAAGAGCGTGCCGGTCCCGGTCGGCGAGGCCCTGCTCGGTGACGGCTTCGTCGTCCGCCACGAGGGCGACAAGCTGAGGCTGACGGACGCGGCTACCGGGCAGACGAGCGACTTCGCCGGTCTGCCCGCCTCGGCGTCCGGGTCGGGCCGCGGGACCACCTGGACCGTGGACAGGTTCGGCGGGGACGTGGCGTACCTCGACGCGGCGCAGGACTTCCGCCTCAAGCCGGTCAGCCAGGCCCGCCAGCCGCTGGCGCGGCTCGACTCCTCCGTCCCCGACATGAGCTTCCTCGATCTGTCCGGCGCCGAGCCGACGGCCACCTGGTCCCCGGTGTGGCGCTTCTCCAAGCCCGTCGGCTCCTGGACGCTCCGCGTCGCGAAGGGCGACGGCGAAGTCGTCCGCACGTTCACCGGGACGCGCAGCACCGGCTCCGCCGTCCGCGTGGAGTGGGACGGCAAGGACTCCCGCGGCCGTGGCATCGAGGACGGGCAGTACCGCTGGGAGCTGACCGCCCGTCCGCTCGACGGCGTCGGCAGCGCTCAGGCGTTCTGGGGCGCCTTCAACGTCTGGGGCAGCTCGCTGACCACCGTCCCCGGCACCTACACGCCGGTGCCCCCCGCCCGTCTCCTCAACACCATCGGCGGCATCGGCGCCCCGAAGGCGAAGCTCGGCCCGGACGGCACCGTGCGCCTCAAGGTGGCAGGCCAGGCCGGTGTGCCCGCCGAGGGACTGACGGCCGTGGTCCTCAACGTGACCGCGACCAACCCGACGGCGACGAGCTACGTCTCCGTCTACCCGTACGGCACCCGCCGCACCGCGACCTCGAACCTCAACTTCACCGCCGGGAAGACCATCGCCAACCTGGTGACCGTGCCCGTCGTCAACGGCTGGGTCGAGTTCTACAACCACAGCGGCTCCGTCGACCTGCTCGCCGACATCGCGGGCTACTACACCGAGGGCACCGCGGGCTCCGCGTACCACCCGGTCACGCCGCAGCGGATCCTGAACACCATCGGCGGGGTCGGCGCGCCGAAGGCCAAGGTCGGCGCGGGCGGGACGGTGAACCTCGCGATCACCGAACCGGGCGTCACCGCGGTCGCCATGAACGTGACGGCGACGAACCCGACGAAGTCGAGCTACGTGTCGGTCTACCCGTACGGCACCGTCCGCCCGCCCGTCTCGAACCTCAACTTCACCGCCGGGCAGTCCGTCCCCAACCTGGTCATCGTCCCGGTCAAGGACGGCAAGGTCACCCTTTACAACCACGCCGGCACGGTGGACCTGCTCGCCGACGTCACCGGTTACTTCAAGGGCGGCGCCGGCTCGGTCTTCACCGGGATGCAGCCCAAGCGGATCATGAACACGATCGCGGGTGTCGGCGTGCCGAAGGCCAAGGTCGGCGCGGGCCAGACCGTCACCCTCGAGGTCGGCACGAAGTACTCGGCCGTCGTGCTCAACGTGACGGTGACCAACCCGACGTCGGCGGGCTACGTCTCCGTCTACCCGTACGGGACCGCCCGTCCGCTCGTGTCGAACCTCAACTTCACCGCCGGGCAGTCCGTCCCCAACCTGGTCATCGTCCCGGTCGAGGACGGCAAGGTCACCTTCTACAACCACTCCGGCACCGTCGACCTCCTGGCCGACATCGCCGGTTACTACACCGCCTGATCCCTCAGCTCGGCACCGCAGGGCCTCATGATGGACGCCATGGACGACGAACGGCGTTTTCAGGAGGCCCTGCGGTCTCTTCGTGTCTGGGACACCCAGCTGCCCGCCTTCGACCCGGCCGACGTGCCGGAGGAGCCGGTCGCGCTCTTCCACACCTGGTTCACGCAGGCGGTGGAGGCGAAGGCGGTCGAGCCGCACACCATGGCCCTTGCCACGGTGGACGCGGAGGGGCGGCCGGACGTGCGGACGGTGATGCTGCACGACGCGGACGCGCGCGGCTGGCACTTCGGCTCGCACGCGGGCAGTGCGAAGGGCCGGCAGCTGGCCGCCCGGCCCGAGGCGGCGCTGAGCTTCTACTGGCCGGCGCAGGGTCGGGCGGTGCGGGTGCGCGGGCGGGTGGTGACCGGGACGGCGGAGGAGGCGTACGCGGATCTGCACGCGCGGACCGCCGGAGCGCTCGCCTCCGCGCTGGTCGGGCACCAGAGCGAGGTGCTGGAGAACCTCGATACTCTCGCCGATGCGAGCGCCGCCGCCTGGGACCGGGCGCAGCGCGAGCCGGCGGCGGACGCGCCGAGCTGGACGCTGTACGTCGTCGAGCCGGCCGCGGTCGAGTTCTTCCAGGGTGACGAGCAGCGTCGGCACGTACGGCTCAGGTACCGGCGGAACCCCGGCGGCACCTGGGGCCGCGAGCTGCTCTGGCCCTAGCCTCCCGTCCCGTACATCGCGTCGATCTCCCGCGCGAAGTCCCTCAGCACCGCCCTCCGCTTCAGCTTCAGGGAGGGCGTGAGGTGGCCGCTCGTCTCGGTCCACTCCGTGGTCAGGACCCGGAACGCGCGGATCGACTCGGCCCGCGACACCAGCCGGTTCGCCTCGTCGACCGCGCGCTGCACTACGGCGAGCAGTTCCTCGTCGCGGGCCAGTTCCCACAGCGCGAGGTGGTCCTTGTGCCGCATCCGCCGCCAGTGCAGCAGGCCCTCGTGGTCGAGGGTGACGAGCGCGGTGACGAACGGCCGGTTGTCGCCCAGGACCATGCACTGGGCGACCAGCGGGTGGGCGCGCAGCCACTCCTCCAGGGGCCCCGGGGCGACGTTCTTGCCGGCGGAGGTGACGATCATGTCCTTCTTGCGGCCGGTGATGCGCAGATGGCCCTCCTCGTCGAGGGCGCCGAGGTCGCCGGTGGGGAACCAGCCGTCGTCGGTGTACGGGAGGGCGACCCCGCGCTGGGCGTCCCAGTAACCGGCGAAGACATGACCGCCCTTGAGCCAGACCTCGCCGTCGGGCGCGATCCGGACGGCCGTGCCCGGCAGCGGGCGGCCGACGGTGCCGGGTCGGGGGCCCTGCAGCGGGGTGACGGTGGCGGCGGCGGTGGTCTCCGTCAGGCCGTACCCCTCGTACACCTCGATGCCCGCGCCCGCGAAGAACTCGGCGAGCCGGGCGCCGAGCGGCGAGCCGCCGCAGATGACATGCCGGACCCGGCCGCCGAGCGCGGCGCGGATGCGCTTGTAGACGAGCGGGTCGTAGAGGGCGCGGGCGGCGCGCAGCCCGAGCGAGGGCTGGGCGTCCCGCGCGCCCTGCTCGCCTTGCGCCCGGCCGCCTTGCCCCTGGCCGTACCGCTCCCTGCCGTACCGCTCGGCCACCCGCGCCGCCCTGTCGAAGGCGGCCGCGCGGCCGGTGCGTTCGGCGGTGGCGCGGGCGGTGTGGAAGACCTTCTCCAGGACGTAGGGGATGGCGAGCAGGAAGGTCGGGCGGAAGCTCGCGAGGTCGGCGAGGAGTTCGTCGCTCTCCACGGAGGGCGCGTGGCCGACCCGGACCCGGGCGCGGACGCAGCCGATGGCGACCATGCGCCCGAAGACGTGGGAGAGCGGGAGGAAGAGGAGGGTGGAGGCGGGCTCCCTGGTCACCGAGCGGAAGACGGGGTGGAGGAGTTCGACCGCGTTGTCGACCTCGGCGAAGAAGTTGGCGTGGGTGAGCGCGCAGCCCTTGGGCCGGCCGGTGGTGCCGGAGGTGTAGATCAGGGTGGCCAGGTCCTGGGGGGTGAGCAGTCCGCGCCGTGCGGTGACGGCCTCGTCGGGGACCCGCGCGCCGGCTCTTCGCAGCTGTTCGACGGCGCCGGTGTCGAGGACCCACAGCTGCCCGAGCGCGGGCAGCTGGCGCCGCTCGACGGAGACCATCCGGGCCTGGGCGGCGTCCTCGACGACGCAGGCGGCGGCGCCGGAGTCCTGGAGGATCCAGCGGGTCTGGTAGGCGGACGAGGTCGGGTACAGCGGGACGGTGATCAGCCCGGCGGCCCAGGCCGCGAAGTCGAGCAGCGTCCACTCGTAGCGGGTACGGGCCATCAGCGCGAGCCGGTCGCCGGGCCGCAGCCCGTGCGCCACGAGGCCCTTGGCAACGGCGTGCACGTCGGCGGCGAAGGCGGAGGCGGTGACGTCGGTCCAGCCGCCGTCCGGCGCCCTGCGGGAGAAGAGCACGGCCGCCGGGTCCTCGCGGGCGGTCTCGTACGGCAGGTCGGCGAGCGAGCCGCGCCGCACGGGCGGGACGAGCGCGGGTACGGAGACCTCGGTGACGGGCACGTGCGGCTCCTCGGGGCGTCGAGAACCGGACAGTAACCTTACTTCCGAGTAAATCTAGGGCGTGGGAAGGGATTTGGACAGATCCGGGCAGCGCCCCCTGCAGACGCACCGCGCCCCGGACCGGACGGTCCGGGGCGCGGTGCGTACGACACGCGGCTCGCGTCAGGCGGCGGCCGGGACGGCGACCTTCTGCTCGGCCTGCTCGGCGTCGGCCGGCCCGTCGACCGGGGAGGCCGAGGCGGACTCGTAGGCGGCGAGGTCCAGGATCTTCTCGCGGGCGGAGACGATGACCGGGACCAGGGCCTGGCCGGCGACGTTGGTGGCGGTGCGCATCATGTCGAGGATCGGGTCGATCGCCATCAGCAGACCGACGCCCTCCAGCGGCAGGCCCAGGGTGGAGAGGGTCAGCGTCAGCATGACCGTCGCACCGGTGAGGCCGGCGGTGGCCGCCGAGCCGATGACCGAGACGAAGGCGATGAGCAGGTACTCCTTGACGCCCAGCTGCACGTCGAAGATCTGCGCGATGAAGATCGCCGCGAGCGCCGGGTAGATCGCGGCGCAGCCGTCCATCTTGGTGGTGGCGCCGAACGGCACGGAGAAGGAGGCGTACTCCTTCGGGACGCCGAGGCGCTCGGTGACCCGCTGGGTGACCGGCATGGTGCCGACCGAGGAGCGGGAGACGAAGGCCAGCTGGATGGCGGGCCAGGCGCCCTTGTAGAACCGCAGCGGGTTCAGCTTGGCGACGGTCGCGAGGAGCAGCGGGTAGACGCCGAAGAGGACGAGCGCGCAGCCGACGTAGACGTCGACGGTGAAGGTGGCGTACTTGCCGAGCAGGTCCCAGCCGTAGTTGACGATGGCGCGGCCGATGAGGCCGGCGGTGCCGATCGGGGCCAGCCGGATGACCCACCACAGGGCCTTCTGCAGCAGCTGGAGCGCGGACTCCGAGAGGGTGAGCAGCGGCGCGGCCTTCTCGCCGAGCTGGAGGGCGGCGATGCCGGCGACGGCGGCCATGAAGACGATCTGCAGGACGTTCAGCTCGGTGAAGGGCGTGATGACGTCCGTCGGGATGATGCCGGTGAGGAAGTCGATCCAGCTGCCGTGGTGCTCGGGCAGCTTGCCGTCCTTCGGCGTGAGGCCGGTGCCGGAACCCGGGTTCGTGAGCAGGCCGATCGCGAGGCCGATGGACACGGCGATCAGCGAGGTGATCATGAACCAGACGAGGGTCTGCGCGGCGAGCCGGGCCGCGTTGTTGACCTTGCGGAGGTTGGTGATCGAGACCAGGATCGCGAAGAAGACGAGCGGGGCGACGGCGAGCTTCAGCAGCTGGACGAAGATGCCGCCGACCTGGTCGAGGGTCTCCTTGAGCCAGCCGATGTCCTGGCTCTTGGCCAGCCAGCCGAGCAGGACGCCGATGACGAGACCGGCGACGATCTGGGCCCAGAACGGGACCTTGGGTATACGGGACTTCGCCACGGGCGCGGACGCGGACGCGGACACAGGCACACTCCACTGGTGCGTATCGGGGGAATACGGGACGGGGGTGCGGCACACACGCGCTTACGCGCGGGCCGCTGCATGATGCCGGATCAGAGCGCGCGGCAACAGACCGCGGACATACAGCGGCACAGATCGACGTGCAGGCGCGCCACGAGCGAATTGCCCGGGTCCTGGAGGAGGCGCACTGCGGTCTTCATGGCAAGAACGTTAACACTTGTACTTTGAGAACCTCAAAGCAGTTCTTTGAGGTAAAGGGGTGACAGGACGGCGTCTCAGCCTTCGGAACGAAGAAAACCCCTGGCGGGAGCCTTCGAAGCTCCCGCCAGGGGCGGAGATTGTGATGCTGCTTACGCGGCCTTTACGCGACCGCGGCGGTACGGCTCAGGCGGCGTCCTCGGCGGAGCGGTTCGCCTCCAGGCGACCCTTCGCCCGGTCGACCCTCGCCACGATGTCGACGCTCATCCGGTCCCGCTCCTTGCGCAGCAGGACGAAGCTCAGCGGCGCCGACACGACGATGGACAGCAGGAGCACCCACAGCAGATTGGAGTCGCCGAGGCCACGCGGCAGCACGTGCGCGTAGACGAGACCCCACAGCACGAGGAAGCTGCCGGCGAAGATGCCGAGGCGCATGAGGGTGTAACGGAGCATGCGAGTTCCTCCCATACCGGACGAGCGTCCCTCCAGTGAAGCACGCGCGGGCCGGACCCCCGGGAGGGGGGGTCCCGAGTCGCCCGCGGCCTCAGACGCGCATCGGCTGCGGCGACTCGCGGCGCCCGGCGTCCGGGCCCGGGTACTCGCGGATGACCTCGTAGCGCGTGTTGCGCTCCACCGGCCGGAAACCGGCGTCCCGGATGAGCTCCAGGAGGTCGTCCCGGGTCAGCTTGTTCGGGGTGCCGTAGTTGTCGGCGTCGTGCGTGATCTTGTACTCGACGACCGAGCCGTCCATGTCGTCCGCGCCGTGCTGGAGCGCCAGCTGCGCGGTCTGCACGCCGTGCATCACCCAGAAGACCTTGACGTGCGGGACGTTGTCGAAGAGCAGCCGGGAGACGGCGAAGGTCTTCAGGGCCTCGGCTCCGGTGGCCATCGTGGTGCGGGCCTGGAGCTTGTTGCGGATCTTGCCGTCCTTCATGTCCACGAAGTCGTGCTGGTACCGCAGCGGGATGAAGACCTGGAATCCGCCGGTCTCGTCCTGCAGCTCGCGCAGCCGCAGCACGTGGTCGACGCGGTGGCGCGGCTCCTCGATGTGGCCGTACAGCATCGTGGCCGGGGTCTTCAGACCCTTCTCGTGCGCGAGCCGGTGGATCCGGGACCAGTCCTCCCAGTGGGTGTTGTGGTCCACGATGTGCTGCCGGACCTCCCAGTCGAAGATCTCGGCGCCGCCGCCGGTCAGCGACTCCAGACCGGCCTCGATCAGCTCGTCGAGGATCTCACTGGCGCTCAGGCCCGAGATGGTCTCGAAGTGGTGGATCTCGGTGGCGGTGAAGGCCTTGAGCGAGACGTTCGGCAGCGCCTTCTTCAGCTCGGAGAGCGAGCGCGGGTAGTAGCGCCAGGGCAGGTTGGGGTGCAGCCCGTTGACGATGTGCAGCTCGGTGAGGTTCTCGCCCTCCATCGCCTTCGCGAGGCGCACGGCCTCCTCGATGCGCATGGTGTACGCGTCCTTCTCACCGGGCTTGCGCTGGAAGGAGCAGTAGGCGCAGGAGGCGGTGCAGACGTTGGTCATGTTCAGATGCCGGTTGACATTGAAGTGCACCACGTCGCCGTTCTTGCGGGTCCGGACCTCGTGGGCCAGCCCGCCGAGCCAGGCGAGGTCGTCCGACTCGTACAGGGCGATGCCGTCCTCACGGCTCAGCCGCTCGCCGGCGAGGACCTTCTGCTCCAGCTCACGCTTGAGCCCCGCGTCCATCACGGCCGCCTCCCTTTCTCAGAAACCTGGCCTGCCAACCGTACTCTCAGCCCTCTTCCGGAAGATCCCCGACCCGGTTCTCCCACTTCGTGGAGAGCACGATCGTGGTACGCGTCCGGGACACGCCCTTCGTGCCGCTGAGCCGGCGGATCGTCTTCTCCAGGCCGTCGACGTCCGAGGCGCGGACCTTGAGCATGAAGGAGTCGTCGCCGGCGATGAACCAGCAGTCCTCGATCTCGGCCAGGTCCTTCAGCCGGCGGGCCACGTCCTCGTGGTCGGCGGCGTCGGAGAGGGAGATGCCGATGAGGGCGGTCACGCCGAGGCCGAGCGAGGTGGCGTCGACCGTGGCGCGGTAGCCGGTGATGACCCCGGCGGCCTCGAGACGGTTGATGCGGTCGGTGACGGAGGGGCCGGAGAGGCCGACGAGCCGTCCGAGCTCCGCGTATGAGGCCCGGCCGTTCTCGCGCAGGGCCTGGATGAGCTGCCTGTCCACGGCGTCCATAGGTATGAAGCCTTCCATTGTCCAGCGATACCGCGAGTATAGGTATAGAATCTAAGGCACACAGGGGCGACACCCTGTGAATCTTTCAGTGGATCAAAGACGATCTTTCAGGAGTGGTGTTCACCGTGTACACGATCGAGATGGCCTACGCCCGTATGCGCGAGCTGCAGGAGATGGCCAACCGCTCGCGTGCGTACAAGACCTCCGCCGCCTCGAAGCGCGCCGCCAAGAAGGCCGCCAAGAAGCGCTAGTCCTCTACTACCGGGCCGGGGATGCTCCACCGAGCTCTCCCTCCCATCGGCGGTACAGCTCGTGCGGCACCCCTGCCGCGTCGAGCACCCGCCCCGCGACGAAGTCCACCAGGTCCTGGATGTGCGTCGCACCCGCATAGAACGCCGGAGAGGCGGGCAGCACCACGGCGCCCGCCTCGTCCAGCGCCACCATGTGCTTGAGCGTCTGCCCGTTCAGCGGGGTCTCCCGTACGGCGACGACCAGCGGCCGCCGTTCCTTGAGCGTCACGCTCGCGACCCGCTGCAGCAGATCCTTCGAGAGCCCGAGCGCGACCCCCGCCACGGCGGCCGTCGACGCCGGCACGATCAGCATCCCCTTGACGGGGTACGACCCCGATGACGGCCCGGCGGCCAGGTCCCCGGCCGCCCAGTACCGCACGTCACTGACGTCGACGTCGAACGTGTCGGGCTTCCCGTCCGCGCCCCGCGCCAGCCAGGTCGCCAGGTCCTCGCGCCAGTGCGCGTCCCGGAAGGCGATCCCCGTCTCGTCGAGCAGCGTCAGCCGCGAGGCCCGCGACACCACCAGGTCGACGCTCTCCCCCGCCGCGAGCAGCCCCCGGAGTACGGATGCGGCATACGGCGTGCCCGACGCCCCGGACACCCCCACGACCCACGGACGACGCTGCTGCTTGTTCACCGGCTCCACGCGGCCGAGCCTATCCGGCCACTACGGCGTCAGCCCGCGCACGAGGAGGTCGAGCAGCGCGCACACGAAGAGCGCGATCCCGATGAAGCCGTTGACCGTGAAGAACGCCCGGTTCAGCCTCGACAGGTCGTGCGGCTTCACGATCGAGTGCTCGTAGCAGAACGCCACCACCACGATCACCAGGCCCGCCCAGAAGAAGACGCCCGCGTCCGTCGCCAGGGCGTACCAGACGAGCAGCCCCGTCGTGACGACCGCCGAGGCCCGCGCGCCCCACAGGGCGGCCGGGATGCCGAAGCGGGCCGGGACGGACATGACGCCGTGGGCGCGGTCCGCCTGGACGTCCTGACAGGCGAAGATCAGGTCGAAGCCGCCGATCCAGATGCCGACCGCGAGGCCGAGGATCACCGCCTCCCACGACCACTCGCCCGTCACCGCGAGCCAGGCGCCGATCGGGCCGATGGACTGGGCGAGACCGAGGATCGCGTGCGGGAAGTTGGTGAACCGCTTCCCGTACGGATAGACCACCATCGGGATCACCGCGAGCGGCGCGAGCGCCAGGCACAGCGGGTTGAGCAGCGCCGCCGCGCCGAGGAAGACGACGACGGCGATCCCCGCCCCGGTCCACGCGGACCGCACCGACACCGCGCCGGTCACCAGCTCCCGGTTCGCGGTGCGCGGGTTACGGGCGTCGATCTCGCGGTCGATGATCCGGTTGCACGCCATGGCGAAGGTCCGCAGGCCCACCATGCAGACGGTCACCAGGAACAGCGTCCACCAGTGGATCTGCTGGTCGAGCCGGTACATGGCCGTCAGGGCGGCGATGTACGCGAAGGGCAGCGCGAAGACCGAGTGCTCGATCATCACCAGGCGCAGGAACGCCTTCGTGCGCCCCGGCTGGGCGCCGGGGACGGCCGCGGTCGTCACAGCCCGTACTCCTTCCAGCGGCGGTCCACCAGGGCCGCCGTCGCCGGGTCCGACTCGACCATGTCCGGCCAGCCGCCGTCCCGGGTGTAGCCCTCCTCGGGCAGCTTCTTCGTGGCGTCGATGCCGGCCTTGCCGCCCCAGAACTGCTGGTAGGAGGCGTGGTCCAGATGGTCCACCGGCCCCTCGACGACGGTCAGGTCACGGGCGTAGTCGGTGTTGCCGAGCGCCCGCCAGGACACCTCGTGCAGGTCGTGCACGTCGCAGTCCTTGTCGACGACGACGATCAGCTTGGTCAGCGACATCATGTGCGCGCCCCAGATGGCGTGCATGACCTTCTGCGCGTGCTTCGGGTACTTCTTGTCGATCGAGACGATCGCGCAGTTGTGGAAGCCGCCGGACTCCGGCAGGTGGTAGTCCACGATGTCCGGCACGATGATCTTGAGGAGCGGGAGGAAGAACCGCTCCGTCGCCCGGCCCAGCGGGCCGTCCTCGGTCGGCGGGCGGCCGACCACGATCGACTGGAGCAGCGGGCGGCGCCGCATCGTGATGCAGTCGATCTTCAGCGCGGGGAACGGCTCCTGCGGGGTGTAGAAGCCGGTGTGGTCGCCGAACGGCCCCTCCGGCAGCATCTCGCCCGGCTCCAGCCAGCCCTCGATCACGACCTCCGCCTGGGCGGGGACCTGGAGCGGCACGGTCTTGCAGTCGACCATCTCGATCCGCTTGCCCTGCACGAAGCCGGCGAAGAGGTACTCGTCGATGTCGCCGGGCAGCGGCGCCGTCGAGGCGTACGTGACGGCCGGCGGGCAGCCGAAGGCGATCGCGACCGGCAGCCGCTCGCCCCGCTCCGCGGCGACCGCGTAGTGGTTGCGGCTGTCCTTGTGGATCTGCCAGTGCATGCCGATGGTGCGCTTGTCGTGCCGCTGGAGGCGGTAGAGGCCGAGGTTGCGGACCCCGGTCTCCGGGTGCTTGGTGTGCGTGAGCCCCAGGTTGAAGAAGGAGCCGCCGTCCTTGGGCCAGGTGAAGAGCGCCGGCAGCAGGTCGAGGTCGACGTCGTCGCCGGTGAGCACGACCTCCTGGACCGGGGCGTCCTTGACCTTCTTCGGGGGCACGTGGACCATCGAGCCCAGCTTCCCGAACGCCTCCCGGACGCCGACGAAGCCGTGCGGCAGCTCCGGCTTGAGGAGCCCGCCGATCTTCTCGCTGATCTCCTCGTACGACTTGAGGCCGAGCGCCTTGAGGAGCCGGCGGTCCGTCCCGAAGACGTTCATCGCCAGCGGCATCGAGGAGCCCTTGACGTTCTCGAAGAGGAGCGCCGGGCCTCCCGCCTTGTTGACGCGGTCGACGATCTCCCCGACCTCCAGGTACGGATCGACTTCGGCCTTGATGCGCTTGAGGTCGCCTTCGCGCTCCAGTGCCCTGAGCAGCGAGCGGAGATCGTCGTAAGCCATACGGGCAAGTATCGGTCACCGGCTAGTCTGAGCCTGTCACCGGGGCCGCCGGACGCGCCCCCGCCACCGCTTGGCCGCTGCTTCGGCCGCCGCTTCCAGGGGGCTTTCGCACATGCTCAGGGCTCTGCTGTTCATCCTGCCGCTGGCGCTGATGATCTACGCCTTCATCGACTGCCTCAACACCCCCGAGGACGAGGTCAAGCACCTGCCGAAGGTGGTGTGGGTGATCATCATCCTGCTCGTGTGGGTCGTCGGCGCGGTCGGCTGGATCGCGGCCGGCAAGCAGCGTGCGGCCCGGGGCCGGGCGGCCGGCCGGTGGGTCGCGCCGGACGACAACCCGGAGTTCCTGAAGTCGCTGGGCGAGCAGCAGGACAAGGACAAGGACACCGAGAACTGATGGAGCTCCGGCTCCTCGTCACGTTCGAGAAGGTCGCCACGGTCCTCTCCTTCACCCGGGCGGCCGCCGAGCTGGCGTACGCCCAGTCCTCCGTCACCGCCCAGATCCGCGCCCTGGAGTCCGACCTCGACACCGAGCTCTTCGAACGGCTCGGCTCCCGCATCCGCCTCACCGAGGCCGGCGAGCGGCTCCTCCCGTACGCCCGGCAGATGATCGCGCTCGCCGCGGAGGCCCGGGCGGCGGTCGCGGCCGGGGACGGCGAACCGGCCGGGACGATCACCGTCGGCACGATGGAGTCGCTGACTTCCTACCGGCTGCCGCCGCTCCTGGAGCTCTTCCACCACCGCTATCCGGGCGTACGGCTCTCGCTGCGCCCCACCCTCGGCGACGCGACCCGGCAGGCGCTGCGCCAGGGCACCTACGACCTGGGCCTCCTGATGGAGCGGGAGACCGTGCACGAGGGCCTGGAGAGCGAGGTCCTCGGCGCGGAGCCGCTGGTCCTGGTGGCCGCGCCCCGTCACCCGCTGGCCGGCCGGAGCGGGCTGACGACGGCGGACCTGGCGGCGGTGGGGCTGGTCGGCACGGAGCCGGGCTGCGCCTACCGGGACCTGTTCGAGGCGGAGTTGCGGCCGTACGGGCCGTTCTTCACGGAGTACGGGACGATCGAGGCGAGCAAGCGGGGCGTGGCGGCCGGGCTCGGCATCGCGCTGCTGCCCCGGATCACCGTCGAGGGGGAACTGGCGTCCGGGGAGCTGGTGGCGCTGGACTGGGAGCCGCCGTTCACCCTCTTCACGCAGCTCGCGTGGCGGCAGGGGAAGCGGCTGCCGGCGCACGTCCGGCTGTTCGTGGAGCAGGCGCGGCGGCTCGCCCGAGAGTGACCTTCAGGCTCGCGAGGACGATCAGCGGCACGCCGAGCGCCTGGACGAGCCCGATGTGGTGCCCGTAGACGGCCCAGTCGGCGCCCATCGCGACGGCCGGGTAGGTGAAGGCGAGCACCGCGATCCGGGCGGTGGGCAGCTTGGCGTACGCCGCGTACATCAGCACGTACATCACCCCGGTGTGGATCAGCCCGAGCCCGGCGAGCCACCCCCACCCGGCGCCGAGCCGGGCCGCCTCGCCGAAGTCGGCGAACGGCAGGAGCAGCGGGACGCCCACGGTGACCTGCACGAGCGCGATCAGGTGGGGCCGTACCCCGCTGATCCGCTTGGTGACGACAGTCGACCCGGCGTAGAGCACGGCCGCCGCGAGCGCGAACCCGAGCCCCTTCAGCGACGCCGTGTCCCCCGGCCGCACCCCCGACACGAGCACGAGCCCGGCGAACGCGACCCCCAGCCAGCCGAGTCTCGCCATCCCGATCCGCTCCCGCAGCACGACCGCGCCGAACAGCACGAGGAAGAATGGCTGGGTGTGGTAGACGACGGTCGCGAACGAGATCGACGTGGCCTCGTACGCCTCGAACAGGAACACCCAGTTGAAGACGATGAACGCACCACCGAGCGCGGCGAGCCCGAGTTTGCGGGCCGTGAACCCGTGCCCGGTGAAGAACCCGCGGACGAGGCTGTAGACCCCGAGGGCGAGCGCCCCGAACAGGCACCGGAAGAACACGACGGTGAAGGGCGACGCCCCCGACTGCACGACGAAGACGCCGAGGGTGCCGGACAGCACCATGGCGAGGGTCAGTTCGAGGGTCCCGCGTGTCTCGTTTCTCATGCCGACGACGCTACGAACGCGGCCCGGGGGCGGTCCACGGGCCACTGTGGGGCGCTGCCGATGGCCCGATCGGCGGAGCCGATGACCCGGCCCGCCGGTCGGGTCGGGCGGACCTCGTCAGCGCCCGGCCGCGACCGGTTCCGCCCGTTCCGCCGCCGGCTTCGCCACGACCGTGCGCCCCCGGGCCTCCGGCGGACGGCGCCGCCCGAGGTCCTTCAGGCGCAGCGCGGGGCGTTCGACGAGGTGCCAGGAGAGCGCCGCGCAGAGCAGCGTGAGGACCATGGTGATGGCCAGGTACGCGGACATGCCCCAGCGGGTCCAGCCGAGGACGGCCAGGGTCTGCTGGACGACGAAGCCGTAGATGTAGATGCCGTACGAGTAGTCGTTGCGGGCGCCGATGCGACGGAACGGGGCCGGGAGCCGGATCGCCAGCCACAGCAGGGTGTACGCGAGGGCGGGGATGCCGGCGACGAAGAAGTAGCCGTAGTGGAGGCTGCCGGCGAGGACGGCGACGGCGGTGACGCCGAGCCAGTCGCTGACCGGGATGCGGTCGCGGTAGACCTCGATGAGGACGCCGAGACAGAAGGCGAAGCCGAGGTAGATGATGAACGCGGGGGTCACGAAGCCGAGCAGCGGCAGGTCGATCGCCTCGAAGTAGCGCGCCTTGCCGGGGCCGCCCCAGAAGGGCGTGCTGAGGGCCTGTCGGGCGATGAGCCAGAGCAGCAGCGCGGTGATGAGCACGATCGCGCGGCGGGCCCGGGTGAGGACGCCGGTGACGGCGAGGACGGCGACGCCGATGTAGCAGAGGAACTCGTAGCGCAGGGACCACAGGGCGCCGTCGAAGGCGCCGTTGTGCAGCGTGCCGGTCGACTGGAGATGGCCGAGAAGTCCGGAAATGTCGTACTGCCGCATGGCGAGCGACCAGTTGCTGCGCAGATAGTCCACCGGCCCCTTGGGGCCGTTGAATCCCTCCAGGCTGCCGTAGGTCCGCCAGTACAGGTACGGCGCCACCCCGAAGGCGGTGACGAGCAGGCACACCCAGACCCCTGGCAGGATGCGCAGCACCCGATGCCAGAAGTAACGGCCGATCGGAAGCCGGGCGCCACTGCGGGACACGAGGATTCCGGAGAGCACGAAGAAGCCGTACACCGCGATGGTGCCGAGCGTCAGCTGGCCGTGGCTGAAGCCGAGCAGGTGCTCCTCGCCCCCGTATCCGAGTATTCGGGCGTGGGAGACGACGACGGCCGTGGCGAGTCCGAGCCGCAGGAAGCCGAGGCTGTTGTCGCGGCCGGTGAACAACTCGGCCACGGTCCCGTGGGACCAGGGCAGCGCGAAACCGCGACGCATGACTATTTCCTTAAGATTCGACCGGCCGCACATCATCGGCCACCCTGTTCACACTTGTCCAGTCCTGTCCGATGCCCGCGTACGGTTCCGGACAACGCGCGCAACCGCCCGGGGCCCCGGCCACCCGCCCGGCCGCGAACATCCGCACAAACCCTGGCCGAACTCCAACGCCCCACGGATATCCTGGACTTGAGGATGTGACGGGGCACGTCTGCTGGGATGCGGGGGGTGTCGGGTGGACAGAGTCCTGTACGGCCGCGAGGCGGTGTTCCATGGCACCGGGCTTGCCGCGCGGCTGGTCGGGCTCGACGGGGAGCGGCTCGGGGCCGTCCGGTACGAGCACGGGGACGACCCGCCGGTCGTGGTGTTCACCGGCGGGCGCGGGATGGGCAAGACCGCGCTGCTCAAGCAGTTGCGCAACACCTACAAGGGCGCCACGCCGCTCGCGTTCGTCGACTGCGCGCACATCGAGCCGCCCGCCGACCACGGGCCGGGGTGGACCGAGCTGACCGGGGCGCTCGCCGAGCTGGCGGTGCAGCTGTCGCCGAAGGTGACCGGGGCGCGGCCGGTGCAGTTCCCGCGGCTCTCGCTCGGCCTCGTCGCGGTCGCGTCGATCAGCTGGACGCGGGAGGACGAGGAGCGGGCGCAGGGCGACCTGCAGCGGCTCGGGCCGGTGCTCTCGACGGTCGACGCGACGAAGGGCGCGGCGACGAACTGGGTCACCAAGGTGCTCACCAAACTCGCCGCGACCTTCGCCGAGACCGCCGCCCCGCTCGCCGGGCTGCTCGCCGAGGCGACCGTGGAGACGGTCCTCGAGGAGGTGTTCGGGCGGATCCAGCAGAAGTCGGAGGGCTGGTACGGCACCTACCGCAACGCCGGCGGCCGCGGCAAGGCCGGCCTCCAGCAGCTCGCCATCGACTTCGCCCAGGGCGGCCGGCGCCGCCAGGAGGCCGAGGACTTCCTCGTCGGCGCCCTGATCGAGGACCTCGGCCAGGCGTACAAGGGCCTGATCCGGGCCGGCACCCGCCGCGGCCGGCCCGTGCTGCTGCTCGACAACGCGCACGGCGAGCTGGGCCGCCGACTCGTCGAACCGGTCCTGCGCGCCCGCCACGAGGGCCGCCGCGACAAGGTGGTGGTGTTCGCCGCCTCCCGGGTGCACGACCACGAGGGCATGCGCCACGCGCACCGGACCCGGCTGCCCGAGACCATGCACCGGGCGCCCGCGCCGCGCGGCGGCGACATCACCTCCGGCATCCTCGCGGTCGCGCTCACCCCGCTGTCGCCCGCGCAGACGCAGGCCGCCTTCGACCGGCTCGACCCGTCCGGCCGCACCCCCGCCGACCTGGCCCGCGGCGTGCACCGGCTCACCGGCGGCCGCCCGCTCGGCGTGACGCTCCTCGGCCAGGCCGCCGCCGAGGCCCCGCGCGCCGAACGGCCCGGCCTCACCCCGGGCGCGCTGCTCGACCTGACCGTGGAACTGCGCGAGGACGCCCGGCCGGTGCCGGTCGTGCCCGCGCTGCTCGGCGCGCTGCTCCCACAGCCGCGCCTGGAGCCGTTCACCGTCCTCGCCGCCGCCCATGACGAGGAGTCGGCCCGGCTGCTCGCCCGCACCCGGCTGCACACCGAGTCCCGGGACGGCGACATGGCGCTGCGGGTGCGCGACCTGCTGCGCGCCGAGGACTGGCCGGAGGGCCCCGAGCACTTCGTCGCCGACCCGCTGCTGCGCGCCCTGCTGCTGCACCGGCTGCGCTTCGACGACGCCGACCACCCGCGGCACGCGGCCTGGCGCGCCGTCCACGAGACCCTGCACCGGCACTACGACCAGGACGCGCGCCACATCCCGTACCGGCTCTACCACGAACTCGCCCTGGGCCGGGTGGACAACGCGGTGACCCATCTGCGGACCACCTTCCCCGAACCCGACGTGCTCGGCTGGCTGGGCCGGCTCCGCTTCATCGCCTCCGCGCCCCACCCGCGCGAACCGCACGCCGCGGGACGGCCCGCCGGGCCCGATCCGCGGCGGGCCGTCGCCCTCGGACAGGAGTCACGCCGGCAGACGCCGGACGCCCTGCCCGCCGGGCTGAACGCCGACGGCAAGTCCCTGCACCTGTCCGTACGGCGCCTGCTGCACGCCGTATGGCTGCTCACCGATCCGCTCGCCCTGCCCGACGGCGAGGTGACCGAGAAGCTGGCGCACGAGCTG
The DNA here is from genome assembly GCF_053605265.1 of Streptomyces sp. NPDC003943. Lineage (NCBI taxonomy): Bacteria > Bacillati > Actinomycetota > Actinomycetes > Kitasatosporales > Streptomycetaceae > Streptomyces > Streptomyces sp. NPDC003943. Next base: position 23,497 of record NZ_JBSGIW010000098.1, read on the forward strand.
CGCCAGCTCTCCGGCCGCCATCTGACGGGCAACAGCCCCCTGTGGGACGCGGCCACGCACTGGCCGAAGGACATCCACGCCTGGCGCCGGCCGACGCTGCCGCCGGGCCGCGACCGCGAGGACGGAGTCTGAGGTCATGCCCGACCGGCTGAACAGCTTCCTCCGCACATTCCTCTACACCCCGCGCCAGAAGCTCGTCGCCGCGCTGATCGCCCTGGTCGTCGTCGGCGTGCCGCTCGGCTGGGCCGTACAGAGGTGGACCGCCCCGGAGAACCGATCCTGCGCGCCGGGCGTCGCCCGCCCGCAGGACTCCGACGAGTGCGTGGGCGTCTCCACGGCCGGCGACGGCTACGCCTTCGGGATGCCCGACCTGGCCGAGGTCGCCGGACGCATCGGCGCCGAGAACGCCACGCTGAAGCCCGACGAGTACGCCACCGTCGCCGTCCTGCTCCCCTTCACCTCCACCGACCCCGGCATGCGCGTCAAGGTGCTGCACGAGGCGCAGGGCGCCTACGCCCGCCAGTACCGCGCCAACCACGAGTCCAACAGCGAGACCCCCAAGATCCGTCTGGTCCTCGCCAACAGCGGCAGGAACAACGCCCACTGGCAGAGCGTCGTCGAGCAGCTCAAGGCCATGACCGGCGCCCCGCACCGGCTGCGCGTGGTGACCGGCATCGCCACCTCGTCCGACGCGATACGCGGGACCGTCGCCGCGCTCACCGGCGCGGGCATCGCCGTCGTCGGCACCACCATCACCGCCGACGACATCGCCGACGGCCCCGGCGCGGCCCACAACCGCTATCCCGGCCTCGCCCGCGTCTCCCCCACCAACAGCGACGAGGCCAAGGCGCTCGCCCACTTCGGCAAGGTGGACGCCGGCAAGGCGCTGCTCGTCCAGGACACCCGCAACGGCGACCACTACACCGACACCCTCAAGTCGGCCTTCGCCGCCTCCCTCAAGGGCGCCCCCTACGAGCCGCAGCTCTTCACCTCGCCCGCCGACCCCACCGACGAGGGCAACACCGCCAACACCTTCCGGCAGATCACCCACCTCATCTGCGACACCCGCGCCGAGACCGTCTTCTTCGCCGGCCGCCACACCCAGCTGCGCCAGTTCATCAACGCGCTGGGCGCCCGCGGCTGCGCCGAGCGGTCCTTCACCGTCCTCACCGGCGACGAGGGCTCCTACCTGGGCGCCGACAAGCAGCTCAACCGGCAGGCGCTGAAGAACCGGCTCACCGTCCGGTACGCGTCCCTCGCCCACCCCGACGCCTGGCTGCCCGCACCCGGCCGGCCGGTCCCGGCGACGGGCGGTTCGACGGTCGCGTACCAGACCTTCGTGACCGACATCGCCCGCGCCTCCGCGGGGCCGGTCGCGCTCGCCGACGGGCAGGCCATCGTCGCGTACGACGCCATGGCCACGGCCGTCCACGCCATCCGCCAGGCCACCCCGGACAACGCCGGCTACCCGGAACTCGCCGACGTCCGCACCCAGTGGCCGCAGGTCAAGGGGTCGCTGCGGGTCGAGGGCGCGGGCGGCTGGATCTGCCTGGACAACTACGGCAACCCGTACAACAAGGCGGTCCCGATCGTGCAGCTGGCACAGGACGGCACCCAGCGCTTCGTGGCCATCGCCTGGCCGGAGGGCGCACCGCCGACGACGAGCTGCCTGCCGCCGCGGAAGGGCTGAGCCCTACGAAGGGCTGGGCGGGCTCACGGCTCCCACGCCGGCCACGGCGCCTCGTCCCGCGCGTACCCCTCCCGCAGCTGCCGCCACCGCGCGTCCGTCCAGTCGCGCCAGTCCGTCGGCCGCCCGTCCAGCGCCGCGGCCAGCCGCTCCAGGTGGTCGTGCCAGCCGGCCAGCATGTCCAGCTTCGCCTCGCGCGTCCCGTGGAAGTCCGCCGTGAAACGCAGCACGGTCGACCCGGCCGCGTCCGGCCGGCCCGGTTCCAGATGGAAGCGGATCCGGCCGTGCGGCGGGCCGACCGTGTACTCGGCCACGTACTCGGGGTCCCAGGCGGTCACCCGCCCGGACACCTCCGTGTCGCCGTTGAGCCAGCGGAGCGTGACGCGCCCGCCGAGCCGCGGCTCCAGCGGGTCCGCCGCGCACAGCCACGAGGGCAGGCCCTCGGGCGAGGCGACGGCCGCCCAGACCATCGGCATCGGGTGCGGGAGGTCGACCACGTACCGCAGCAGGTGCTCGTCGATGTCGTGCGTCTCGGCCCTGCCCCGGGGTATCTCGCTCATACCTCCAGCGTGACCCCGGGACCATCCGGTCGCGAGCTCAGAGCGCCGCTCAGACGCCCGCGTACGAGTGCTTGCTGCTGACGAAGATGTTGACGCCGTAGTAGTTGAAGAGGAAGCAGCCGAAGGCGATCAGCGCGATGTACGCGGCCTTGCGGCCCTTCCAGCCGGCCGTGGCCCGGGCGTGCAGGTACGCGGCGTACGCGACCCACGTGATGAAGGACCAGACCTCCTTGGCGTCCCAGCCCCAGTAGCGGCCCCACGCGTCACCGGCCCAGATCGCGCCCGCGATGATCGTGAAGGTCCACAGCGGGAAGACCGCCGCGTTGACCCGGTAGGCGAACTTGTCGAGCGTCGCGGCGGCCGGCAGCCGCTCCAGGACGGAGCGGGCGAAGGAGCCCGGCTCGCCGCCGGTCGCGAGCTTGTTCTCGTACGAGTCGCGGAACAGGTACAGCAGCGTGGCGACGGCGCCGAGGTAGAAGACCGCGCCGCAGAAGATGGCGGTGGAGACGTGGATCCACAGCCAGTACGAGTGCAGGGCCGGGACCAGCTGGTCGCTGTCGGTGTAGAGCCAGGTGGTGGCAACGCCGAGGTCCAGCAGGACGGTCGTCACCAGCGGCAGACCCATCCAGCGGATGTTCTTCTTCGCCGCCAGGAAGCCCAGGTACGCGCCGGTCGCCACCGTGGAGAAGGTGATCGAGAACTCGTACATGTTGCCCCACGGCGCCCGCTGCACGGAGAGCGCGCGGGCGACCACGCCGGCCGCCTCGATGAGGAAGGCGAGCGTGGTGAGCGAGACGGCCATCCGGCCGTACAGGTCGCCCTTCTCGGTGCCGCCGGCCGCGCCGGGGCCGTCCGGGACGTCCCGGCCGCCGGCCGCGGAGCGCGTGACGACCG
>NZ_JBSGIW010000099.1:0-25116 GCF_053605265.1 Streptomyces sp. NPDC003943
CCTTCGGCCTCTCGTGGGCCGCTGTTAAAACTGGGGCGCCCCTCACGGGACCCGGCGCGACACCCCCCCCCCCCTACACACAGCCAGCCGGGCCCCGGCCCCCGGGCCGGCCCCCTTCTCTCATTCAGCCTTCAGTCGCTCAGCTGCAACCGCTGGTCGAGCCGCAGCCCTCGCAGATGTAGCAGGAGCCGGCGCGCTGCATCTTCGTGCCGCAGGAGAAGCACAGCGGGGCGTCGGCGCTGACACCGAGCTGCATCTCGACGAGCTCGGCGTTGGTGTGCGCCTGCTTCGCGGCGGGCTTCGCCTCCTCGGCCTCGGCCTTGGGCGCGGCGACGGCCTTCAGCTCCTGGGCGCGCGGGGCGGACTGGGCCAGGCCCTCGACGTCGACCTCGTCGTCCGCCGGCTCGTACGAACCGGTCTCCAGGTGGCGCTGGCGCTCCTCGGCGGAGTGGATGCCGAGCGCCGAGCGGGTCTCGAAGGGCAGGAAGTCGAGCGCCAGGCGGCGGAAGATGTAGTCGACGATCGACTGCGCCATCCGCACGTCCGGGTCGTCCGTCATGCCGGCCGGCTCGAAGCGCATGTTGGTGAACTTCGAGACGTACGTCTCCAGCGGCACGCCGTACTGCAGACCCACGGAGACCGCGATGGAGAAGGCGTCCATCATGCCGGCGAGGGTCGAGCCCTGCTTGGACATCTTGAGGAAGACCTCGCCGAGACCGTCGTCCGGGTAGGAGTTGGCGGTCATGTAGCCCTCGGCACCGCCGACCGTGAAGGAGGTGGTGATCCCCGGGCGGCCCTTCGGGAGGCGCTTGCGGACCGGGCGGTACTCGATGACCTTCTCGACGGCCTCGCGGATCGTCGCCTCGGACTTCGCGGTGACCTCGGCCTTCTCGTCCTCCTTCTTCTTGGCGGAGAGCGGCTGGCCGACCTTGCAGTTGTCGCGGTAGATCGCGAGCGCCTTGACGCCGAGCTTCCACGCCTCGAAGTAGATCTCCTCGACCTCCTCGACGGTCGCCGTCTCCGGCATGTTGACCGTCTTGGAGATGGCGCCGGAGATCCACGGCTGGATCGCGGCCATCATGCGGACGTGGCCCATCGGGGAGATGGAGCGCTCGCCCATCGCGCAGTCGAAGACCTCGTAGTGCTCGGTCTTCAGGCCGGGCGCGTCGATGACGTTCCCGTGCTCGGAGATGTGCGCGACGATCGCCTCGATCTGCTCCTCCTGGTAGCCCAGGCGGCGCAGGGCCTGCGGGACGGTGCCGTTGACGATCTGCATCGAGCCGCCGCCGACGAGCTTCTTGAACTTGACCAGGGCCAGGTCCGGCTCGACACCGGTGGTGTCGCAGGACATCGCCAGACCGATGGTGCCGGTCGGGGCGAGGACGGATGCCTGGGAGTTGCGGAAGCCGTTCTTCTCGCCGAGGCGCAGGACGTCCTGCCAGGCCTCGGTGGCCGCGGCCCACACCGGGGTGTCGAGGTCGTCCATGCGGACGGCGGCGGCGTTGGCGTCGGCGTGCTGCTTCATGACGCGCTGGTGCGGCTCGGCGTTGCGGGCGTAGCCGTCGTACGGGCCGACGACGCCGGCCAGCTCGGCGGAGCGCTTGTACGCGGTGCCGGTCATCAGCGAGGTGATGGACGCGGCGAGCGCGCGGCCGCCGTTGGAGTCGTACGCGTGGCCGGTGGCCATCAGCAGGGCGCCGAGGTTGGCGTAGCCGATGCCCAGCTGGCGGAAGGCGCGGGTGTTCTCGCCGATCTTCTGGGTCGGGAAGTCGGCGAAGCAGATGGAGATGTCCATCGCGGTGATGACGAGCTCGACGACCTTGGCGAAGCGCTCGACGTCGAAGGACTGGTTGCCCTTGCCGTCGTCCTGGAGGAACTTCATCAGGTTCAGCGAGGCGAGGTTGCAGGACGTGTTGTCCAGGTGCATGTACTCGCTGCACGGGTTGGACGCGGTGATGCGGCCGGACTCGGGGCAGGTGTGCCAGTGGTTGATCACACCGTCGTACTGGATGCCCGGGTCGGCGCAGGCCCACGCGGCCTCGGCCAGCTTGCGGAAGAGCGCCTTGGCGTCGACCTTCTCGATGACCTCGCCGGTCATGCGGGCGCGCAGGCCGAACTCGGTGCCGTTCTCGACGGCGGTCATGAACTCGTCGTTCACGCGGACCGAGTTGTTGGCGTTCTGGTACTGGACGGACGTGATGTCGTCGCCGCCCAGGTCCATGTCGAAGCCCGCGTCGCGCAGGGCGCGGATCTTCTCCTCCTCCTTCACCTTGGTGGCGATGAAGTCCTCGACGTCCGGGTGGTCCACGTCGAGCACGACCATCTTGGCCGCGCGGCGGGTGGCGCCGCCCGACTTGATCGTGCCGGCGGAGGCGTCGGCGCCGCGCATGAAGGAGACCGGGCCGGAGGCGTTGCCGCCGGAGGAGAGGAGCTCCTTGGAGGAGCGGATGCGGGAGAGGTTCAGGCCGGCGCCGGAGCCGCCCTTGAAGATCATGCCCTCTTCCTTGTACCAGTCGAGGATCGACTCCATGGAGTCGTCGACGGACAGGATGAAGCAGGCGGAGACCTGCTGGGGCTGCGGGGTGCCGACGTTGAACCAGACCGGCGAGTTGAAGCTGAAGATCTGGTGCAGGAGGGCGTACGTCAGCTCGTGCTCGAAGATCTCGGCGTCCGCGGGCGACGCGAAGTAGCCGTAGTCCTCACCGGCCTTCGTGTACGTCTTCACGATCCGGTCGATCAGCTGCTTGAGGCCGGTCTCGCGCTGCGGGGTGCCGACGGCCCCGCGGAAGTACTTGCTGGTGACGATGTTGACCGCGTTCACCGACCAGAAGTCGGGGAACTCGACGCCGCGCTGCTCGAAGTTGATCGAGCCGTCGCGCCAGTTGGTCATGACGACGTCACGGCGCTCCCAGGCCACCTCGTCGTACGGATGCACGCCGGGGGTGGTGTGGATGCGCTCGATACGCAGGCCCTTGCTCGCCGCCTTGGCTCCCTTGGCGCGGGAACCACGTGCCGGACCGCTCGCCGTCTCTGTCATGCCGCCTCCCATATACGGGCAAAACACCGTGGAGCGCCTGGAAAATTCCAGGGCTCTGGTTTCTGTACTGCTGTCAGTTACTGCTGTTGCCACGAACGCCTCACGGGACCGCGGGGCCGCTCGGGGCAGGTCTTGTTCCGGCCGCACGACGGCCGGTCGCCGGACCGTGACCGGTCCGGACCGCCGGTCAGTCGGCGGCGGTGGCGGGGACGGGCACGGGGACCTCGGGGGTCGCTCCGGTCCCGCCGCCGGCGGGAGGCCGCTCGCGGAGCTCCGCGATGGCGGCCTCGAAGTCTTCGAGGCTGTCGAAAGCCTTGTAAACGGATGCGAAACGCAGGTACGCGACGAGGTCGAGCTCCTGCAGCGGGCCGAGGATGGCCAGACCCACGTCGTGGGTGGTCAGCTCGGCGCTCCCGGTGGCGCGCACCGCCTCCTCGACCCGCTGGCCGAGCTTGGCGAGGGCGTCCTCGGTGACCGGCCGCCCCTGGCACGCCTTGCGCACGCCGGAGATGACCTTGGTACGGCTGAAGGGCTCGGTGACTCCGGACCGCTTCACCACCATGAGCGAGCACGTCTCGACCGTCGTGAAACGACGGGAGCAGTCGGGGCACTGGCGGCGGCGTCGGATCGACGTCCCGTCGTCTGTGGTGCGACTGTCGACGACACGGCTGTCGGGGTGCCTGCAGAAGGGGCAGTGCATGGTGTTCCGACCCTCCCTCATGGCACGACTGAATAGCCCCGGCGGGGCCGTCAAGGCCCCTCGAAGCGACCACCAGCATAGGCGATACGAGGACCCCCGACAGACCAGGGACCACTACTTATGGGTGGCTGATGCCATCCAACCACTAGATCTTGGGGGTGGCGGCATTTCGGGGCCCTGCGCGTGTCGCGCATCCGCCCGGCCGGGAAGCCGGCCACAAAGGTACGGGAAGGGCGCGGCGGCGCCGACGCCGGGGTCGCCGGTGCGACACTGGAGGGGCGGCCGGGCGCGCTCGGAACCGACCCCGAAGACTACCGTAATGACCGTTTTGCGACAGGGGTCGGCCGGGGTCCCGCGGCACCCTGGGCACGCCCATACACCTACGCACGCATGCACGTAAGGCGAACTGCGAATTTTCACTCGAACGTGTGTTTGGCGCAACCTTTCGAAAGCTACTACCGTTGTGCCAGCCAGGGAGACCATTCGAGAGGGGCCGCCGACGTGACCACCACCGCAGACAGTGCCACCATCACCGCCCAGGACCGCTCCCAGGGCCGATTCGAGCCGGTGCACGCGATGAACGACACCGTCATGAACGGGGAGGGGGAGCCAGGCCGCCCCGCGCGCTCCCTTCCCGGACGACCTCCCGGCATCAGGGCCGACAGTTCCGGCCTCACCGACCGCCAGCGCCGGGTGATCGAGGTCATCCGCGACTCCGTACAGCGCCGTGGGTACCCGCCGTCGATGCGGGAGATCGGCCAGGCCGTCGGCCTCTCCAGCACCTCCTCCGTGGCACACCAGCTGATGGCCCTCGAGCGCAAGGGCTTCCTCCGCCGCGACCCGCACCGGCCCCGGGCGTACGAGGTGCGCGGCTCCGACCAGCCCAGCACGCAGCCGACCGACACCACCGGCAAGCCCGCCGCCTCCTACGTCCCCCTGGTGGGCCGGATCGCGGCCGGTGGCCCCATCCTGGCCGAGGAGTCGGTCGAGGACGTCTTCCCGCTCCCCCGGCAGCTGGTCGGTGACGGCGAGCTGTTCGTCCTCAAGGTGGTCGGCGACTCCATGATCGAGGCCGCCATCTGTGACGGCGACTGGGTCACGGTCCGCCGCCAGCCCGTCGCGGAGAACGGTGACATCGTGGCCGCCATGCTCGACGGTGAGGCCACGGTCAAGCGCTTCAAGCGCGAGGACGGCCACGTCTGGCTGCTGCCGCACAACGCTGCGTACCAGCCGATCCCCGGCGACGAGGCCACCATCCTCGGCAAGGTCGTCGCCGTGCTGCGACGGGTGTGACGCCGCCTCGCCGGCCCTGAACCGGGGCCCCGGGACCCCCTGCGCCGGTCCCGGGGCCCCGCTGTGTGTCCAGGGCCCCGGCCGGGCCGCCTACGCCTCCGCCGGACCGCTCACGCCTCCGCCGCCCTGGCCGCCGCGTCGATCGCCGACAGCGACTTCCTCACCTGGTTGCGGTCCGTCGTGTACCAGAAGTCCGGCAGCGAAGCCTTCAGATAGCTGCCGTACCGGGCCGTGGCCAGCCGCGGGTCGAGCACGGCGACCACTCCTCGGTCGCCCGTCGCCCGGACGAGACGGCCGGCGCCCTGAGCCATCAGCAGCGCCGCGTGCGTGGCCGCCACGGCCATGAAGCCGTTGCCGCCGGCCTCCTCGACCGCCTTCTGCCGGGCGCTCATCAGCGGGTCGTCCGGACGCGGGAACGGGATCTTGTCCATGACGACGAGCTGGCAGCTGGGCCCCGGCACGTCCACGCCCTGCCAGAGGGAGAGCGTGCCGAAGAGGCAGGTCTTCGGGTCGGCGGCGAAGTTCTTGATCAGCTCGCCGAGGGTGTCCTCGCCCTGCAGCAGGATCGGCAGCTCGGGGATCCGGCCGCGCAGCTCCTCGGCCGCCTGCTGGGCGGCCCGCATCGAGGAGAAGAGGCCGAGCGTGCGGCCGCCGGCCGCCTGCATGAGCTCGGTCAGCTCGTCCAGCATGTCGCCCCGCTCGCCGTCCCTGGCGGGCCGGTTCAGATGCTTGGCGACATAGAGGATGCCCTGCTTCGGATAGTCGAAGGGCGAGCCGACGTCGATGCCCTTCCACACGGGCAGGTCGTCGCCCTGGGTGCCCTCCGGCGCCAGGCCGAGCGAGGCGCCCACGCCGTTGAAGTCGCCGCCCAGCTTGAGGGTGGCGGAGGTCAGCACGACCGAGCGGTCCGCGAACAGCTTCTCCCGCAGCAGCCCCGAGACACTCATCGGTGCGACCCGCAGCGAGGCGCCGAAGCGGTCGTGCCGCTCGTACCAGACGACGTCCCACTCCGAGCCCTGGGTGATCCGCTCCGCGACCCCGTGCACCGTCTCCACGGAGGCCAGGGCCTGCTTGCGCACGGCGTCCTCGTCCTGCACCGAGCGGTCCCGGGTGGAGCCGAGCGCGGTGATCACCGCGCGGGAGGCGTCGCGGAGCGCCATCAGCGCATAGCCGAGGTCCTCGGGGATCTCCTCCAGGCGGCCCGGCAGGGCCAGCTCCATCAGCTTCTCGAAGCCTTCGGCCGCGGTCTGCAGCGCGTCGGCCACCTTCTCGTCGACCAGCTTCGCCGCGCGCCGCACCGCCCGGTTGACCTGGCCCGGGGTGAGCTCGCCGGTGGCGACACCGGTGACCCGGGAGACCAGCTCATGGGCCTCGTCGACGATCAGCACCTCGTGCTGCGGCAGCACCGGGGCGCCCTCGATCGCGTCGATGGCGAGCAGCGCGTGGTTGGTGACGACGACCTCGGCGAGCTTGGCGCGCTCGCGGGCCGCCTCGGCGAAGCACTCCGGCCCGTACGCGCACTTGCTCGCGCCCAGGCACTCGCGCGAGGAGACCGACACCTGGGCCCAGGCCCGGTCGGAGACGCCCGGCGTGAGGTCGTCCCGGTCGCCGGTCTCCGTCTCGTCGGACCAGTCCCGCAGCCGCAGCAGGTCCTGGCCGAGCTTGCTGGTGGGGGCGGCCGCCTCGAAGGGGTCGAAGAGGCCGTCCTCCTCGTCCTGCGGCACGCCCTCGTGGAGCCGGTGCAGGCACAGATAGTTCGACCGGCCCTTGAGCATGGCGAACTCGGGGCGGCGGCGCAGCTGCGGATGGAGCGACTCGACCGTGCGCGGCAGGTCGCGCTCGACGAGCTGGCGCTGGAGCGCCAGCGTCGCCGTCGCCACCACCACTCTCTCCCCGTGCGCCAGGGCGGGCACGAGATAGCCGAGGGACTTTCCGGTGCCGGTGCCGGCCTGGACGAGCAGGTGCGAACCGTCGTCGATGGCCTCGGCCACTGCCTCGGCCATGGTGACCTGGCCGGGGCGCTCCACACCGCCGACGGCGGAGACGGCGGCGTGGAGGAGATCGGGGAGGGATGGCTTCGTCATAGCCCTCCCAGCCTACGGGTCGGCACTGACAGCCGGAGCCGTCCCGGCCATCCCCGAGTGATCACCCGAGCCGGTCAGGCGAGCGGGTCAGGCGAGCGGGTTCGGTACGGTCCCGTGGACGGCGGCGTGGGGCCGCCGGGGGCGGTCGCGGTAGCCGTCCAGGTGGAGCCGGTTGCGGTTGAGACAGAGGCGCTCGATCCGCGGCACGAGCAGGTCGAACAGCTCGAAGCGTTCTTTCAGCTCCGGGAAGCGCGCCTGGTGGCGGAGGATCTCGGCGCGCACCAGGGTCCAGAACTCCTCCTCCGGGACGCCCAGTTGCTCCTCGCACAGCGGGGCGAGGTAGCGGAAGACGCCCACGAACAGACCCGAATGGATGAACTGGGTGAGGAAGTCGGGCTCCTCCGTGAGGAGCACGGCCCGCACCTCGTCCGGCATCGTGGCGTGCTCGGGCAGCGGCACGGCGCTGGTGTTCACGTCGTCGACGAAGTCCTTGATCGCCAGGCGGACGGGCACGTCCCGGTCGTCGTAGACGACGATGGCGTTCTCGCCGTGCGGGGAGAACACCGTGCCGTACTGGTAGAGGAAGTGCAGCAGCGGCGGCAGCAGGGCGGCGAAGAGGCGCTGCAGCCAGGCCCGCGGGGTGAGCCCGGAGCGCTCGACCAGCTCGGCGGCGAAGGCGCGGCCGGCCGGGTCGGTGTGCAGCAGCGAGGCGAGGGTGCGGGCGCGTTCGCCCGGGGGCAGCCGCAGCGGCTCGCGCCAGATCGCGCCGAGGAGCTCCTTGTACTGGTACGGGACTTCCGGCAGCCGGTCGTACAGCGGGTGCTCGACGGTGACGGAGGCGACCTCGCCGAGCAGGATCACGCCGCACTCGTCGCGCAGGAAGGGGTCGGCGTCGCGCAGCCCGTGCACCCAGGCGGTGACGGCGGGCGCGGCGAGGGTGCGCTCGGTGGGAAGACCGCGCCACACGAGGGTGTTGAGGACGGAGAGGGGGAGTTTGACGGTGTGCCGGTCGGGGCGACTGGTGTTGAGGAAGGTGCGGACGGACTGCTGCGGCAGCCGCAGGTCGCCGTCGGCGGAGAGCGGGACGATCGCGCCGGCGGCGACGGCGGGGGCGTAGAGCGGGAGGAGGACCTCGTCCCACTGCCAGGGATGGACGGGCAGCAGGAGGTAGGCGTCGGGGTCGAGGCCGCGGTCGCGCAGCACGGTGTGGAAGCGCTCGCGGACCCCGGGGTCGAGTTCGCGCGCGTAGAGCTGGTCGGGGGTGGCGAGTCCGGTCACTCCCCGGTAGGCGGCGATGCGGCTGCTGACCGCGATCCACGGCAGCCGGACGGGGCGGCGGGCCTCGGGCGCCCAGCGGGCGGCGTCGGTGGCGGAGAAGCCGATCCGGCCCTTGTTGAGGACGAGCCAGGGGTGGCCGGTCTGGTGGCCTTCGAGCTCGGCGTAGCCGAGTTCGGCGAGGCGGGCGGCGGGCAGGGCGGTCTGGTCGAGGCGGGCGTCGGCGGCGAGGGTGGTGGTGAGCTCGCGGATGAGGTGCCCGAGGGTGGCGCCGTCGAGGCGGAGCAGGCGGTGGGCGCGGACCAGGAAGTCGAGCGGGTCGGTGGCGGGCCGGCCGTCGAGGGTGAGTGAGCCGGGGTCGACCCGCCAGCTGTCGTAGGCGCCGCGGCGGGCGGTGAAGGCGAGGATGCCGCCGTCGTCGAGGGTGAGCGTGTAGCGGCCGGGTCCGCTCTCCGGGGCCGTGGGGGTGGCGGCGGCCGGCCGGGGCCGGACGATCTCCTCGTACGCGAACTCGGCGACGGCCTTGGCGAGCAGCCGGGCGCCGGCCCGGGTCCAGGCGTCCGGGTTGAGCTCGGGCGGACCGTAGAGGGCCGTCGGGTCGGGCGCTGCGGAGTCGAGCGGTGCTGGGGACGTCGACACGGGGACTCCTCGGGGTGGGACCGCTGTGGGTGGGCGGTGGGAGGTGAGGTGTGGGTGTGCAGAGTCGGGGGTGGAGCCGGTGGCGCGGGGTCAGTGGCGCGGCGTCAGTGGCGCAGGGTCACAGCAGGTGGCGCAGGGCGCGGTCGCGGACCATGAGCGCGGCGCGCTTGCCGGGCAGGTCGACCTCCGCGGAGAGGCGGAAGCCGGCGCCGAGGAAGGCGGCCACGGACGGGGTGTTGCGCAGGTCGGGCTCGGCGAGGACCCGGGTGCAGCGGGGCCGGTGGACGAGGATCAGGTCGGCGACGGCGCGCAGCAGGGTCGTACCGAGGCCGCGGCCGCGGTCGGCGACGCCTCCGACGAGGAGGTGGATGCCGGTGTCGTGCGGGCGGGCCGGATAGTGCCGGGCGAGCGGGTCGAGGTCGGCGCGGTAGATCTCGAAGTAGCTCATGGGGGTGCCGTCGAGGACGCCGAGGCAGGGCACGCTGCGGCCGTCGCCGTCGAGCTGGGCCCGGATGTGGTCGCCGGTGACGCTGTCGGGGCCTTCGAGTTCCCAGAAGGCGGCGACGGCGGGGTCGTTCATCCAGCGGGCGACGAGCGCCAGATCGCGGTCGAGCCGGACGGGTTCGAGCCGGAAGCTGCCGGCCGGGGTGTCGGCGGGCGCCCAGTCGGCGAGCTCGTCGAGCAGGTCGCCGGCGTCGGCGGGACCGTCCGCGGGCCGCTCACCGGCGGCGAGGAGGGCGAGGAAGTCCGCGGGCAGGTGGAGGTCCAGGGTGTCGTCGGCGGCCAGATCGGCACCGGGGCGCGCACGCGTGTCGGCATGCGTGTCGGCATGCGTGTCGGCCTGCGTGTCGGCACGCGTATCGGTACGCACGTCGGCATGCGCGTCCGCATGCCTGTCGGCGTCGGGGTGCGCCGGGTGGGCTTCGGTGGGAGGCACGGGGGTGCGCTCCTCTCGGTGGGTGGACGGGGACAGGGGGACGGGGCGTGCGCGGTCGGCGTGGGTTCAGCCGCGCAGCGGGTTGGTGATGGTGACGTACACGGACTGCGTGTCGACCGGGCCGACGAGCTCGTCCAGGCCGTGCAGCCGGGTGAGCAGATTGGCCTTGCAGCGCAGGGTCGAGGCCTCCAGGAGCCGGTGCGGCAGCGGGGAGCCGAGCGCGGTCGCGCCGGTGAGGAAGCTGCGCAGGGCGGCGAGCAGGACGCGCTCGTCGGCGAGCTGCTGGGAGCCGAAGGCACCGATCAGGCCGAACACGTTGTTGATGCCGAGGTAGTAGGCGAAGCGCTCGTCGGTGACCTGGTCGGAGACGAAGGTGTCGCTGACGGAGCCGATGCCGGGCAGGCGGTTCGTCAGCTCCTCGCGGCGGGACTCGCGGAAGTAGTAGCCCTGGTTGTCGCGGTAGCGGCCGCCGACGGGCCAGCCGTCGGGGTCGAGCAGCACCAGGGTGTTCTGCTGGTGGGCCTCCAGGGCGATGCCGGCCTGGCCGTCGAGCCACAGGACGGGGCGGACGACCAGGTCGAGGTAGCGCAGGAACCACTCGGCGGCGACGGCCGTGGCGGGGCGGCCGGTGCGTGCGGCGAGCCGCAGCACGATCTCGGCGAGCCGGGAGCGCATCCGGGTCGAGCCGGGCCAGGGTCGCGGGGCGGTGAGCGCGGCGAGGCAGACGGCGTCGTCGCCGGCGGTGAAGGGGTTGTGCCGGATCATGACGTCGAGGCCGGGCACGGGCGCGCCGTCGGGGGTGTCGACGGCGAGCCAGGCGGGGTCGCGGACGATGTCGAAGCCCGGGTGGGCGGCCTGCCACTGGTCGACGAGGCCGGTGCGGAGCAGCCGGTGCACCTCGACTCCGCGGTGGAGCTCCTTGCGCAGGTTCTCGCGGCGGGAGTTGGTGATCCGGAGGCCGAGGGAGAGCTTGAGCATGGCCCGGGCGCCGGGGCGGTGCACGGTGCGCACGGAGGAGGTCGGGTGCCAGTGGCTGCCGTACGGGCCGAGGTCGTGGAGGAGTCCGGCGTCGAGGAGGGCGGCGACGGCGGGGCGGTGCCGCAGCTCGCGGGCCTGCCAGGGGTGCAGGGGCAGGGCGGCGGTGCCGGCGGGGAGTTCGAGGCCCTCGGCGAGGCCGGCGGTGAGCTGGGCCGCGGCGACGGGGCGGCCCTGTTCGGTCCAGGCCGAGTCGGTGGCGAGGACGGTGGTGTCGACGGCCATCCAGTGCAGCGGGAAGGAGCCGTGCAACTCGGGTGAGTAGAGCCGGGCTTCGGACTCGGAGAGGCCCTCGCGGCTCTTGGGGGTGGGGTGCAGGGGGTGGCCGAGCAGCAGGGACTGTTCGGCGGTGAGGAAGAGGTCGGCGTCGGGGCGGGGCCGTGGGTCGCGCCGGCGGGCGGCGATGAAGTCGGCGGTGCGGCGGGCGGAGTCGGCGACCCGGCCGACGAGTTCGGTGCCCTCGGCGCCGCCCGAGCCGCCGGTCTCGCGGCTGAGCAGGGCGGCGAGGGTGACGGCGTCGACGGCCGGGGCGGTGGCCGGCAGCCCTTCGAGGGCGGGCGCGCCGAAGCGGTGCCAGCCGGTGCGGGACCAGTGGCGGACGGGCACGAGGAGGGCCGTGCCGCCGGCGTCGAGCGGGACGCGCAGGGTGCCGCCGTCCGGGGCCGGGATGTTGTTCTCCCGCACCCAGCAGCGCAGCAGGTTCTCGACGGCGGCGACGTCGGCGGCGCGCGCCGGGTCCGGGTCGTCCAGCGGGTCGAGGGCGCGGTGCTCGTACTGCCGGGGGACGGTGGGCTCGACGGCGATACCGAAGGTTTCGGCGGTGGGGGCGGGAGTGGGGTTCACGGGGCTTCCTTGGGAGGGGGGAAGGGGCCGGTCGGGGTCCGGGTGGGGGGCCGGGTCGGGGGTTCAGCGGGGCGGCCGGGCGCGGTGGGTCCGTTCGGCGGCGGCCAGGGCGTCGGCGAAACGGTCGAGGACGGCGGCCGCCTGCTCGTCGGTGAGGGTGAGCGGGGGCAGCAGGCGGACCACCGCGTTGTGGCGGCCGCCGAGTTCGACGATGAGGCCGCGGTCGAGGCACTGGCGCTGGACGGCGGTGGCCAGCTCGGGGTCGGGCGGCGGGGCGGTGTCGCCCTGGCCGGCGCCCTCCGGGTCGACGAGTTCGACGCCGATCATCAGGCCGCGGCCGCGCACGTCTCCGACGCAGGGGTGGGCGGCGGCGAGGCCCTGGAGCCGGCCGAGCATGCGGGCGCCGAGGACGCCGGCCCGTTCGGCGAGCCCGTTCTCCCGTACGTACGCGAGGGTGGCGGCGCCCGCGGCCATGGCGAGCTGGTTGCCGCGGAAGGTGCCCGCGTGGGCGCCGGGCTCCCAGGCGTCGAGTTCGCTGCGGTAGACGACGACGGCGAGCGGCAGGGAGCCGCCGATGGCCTTGGAGAGGACCATCACGTCGGGGACGACGCCGCTGTGCTCGACGGCCCAGAAGGCGCCGGTGCGGCCGACGCCGGTCTGCACCTCGTCGGCGATCAGCGGGATGCCGCGGGCCTCGGTGAGGGCGCGCATGCGGCGCAGCCAGCTGTCCGGGGCGGGGATGACCCCGCCCTCGCCCTGGACGGGTTCGAGGATCATCCCGGCCGGGGCGGGGACGCCGCTCTTGGGGTCGTCGAGGATGTCCTCGGTCCAGCGGGCGGCGAGTTCGGCGCCGCGCTCGCCGCCGACGCCGAACGGGCAGCGGTAGTCCCGGGGGTAGGGCAGCCGGGCGACGCGGACGTCGCCGGCGCCGCCGGAGGCGTCGAGGGCGCCTGCGGTCATGCCGTGGTAGGCACCGCTGAAGGCGAGCACGCCGCGGCGGCCGGTCGCGGTGCGGACGAGTTTGAGGGCGGCCTCGACGGCGTCGGTGCCGGCCGGGCCGCAGAACTGGATGCGGGCGTCCTCGGCGAGCTTGCCGGGCAGGGTGGCGAACAGCTCGGTGGTGAAGGCGTCCTTGACCGGGGTGGCGAGGTCCAGGACGTGCAGCGGCGCGCCGGATTCGAGGACCTTGCGGATGGCTTCGAGGACGACGGGGTGGTTGTGTCCGAGCGCCAGGGTGCCGGCGCCGGACAGGCAGTCCAGGTAACGGCGGCCGTCCGCGCCCTCGATGGTGAGTCCCCGGGCCCGGACGGGGACGATCGGCAGCGAGCGCGCATAGGTGCGTGCGGCGGACTCGCGCTGCGCCTGGCGCCGCAGGATCCCCTCGTGCGCGCCCCCTTCGCCGGGCACGCGGTGCTCCTCACACCTCCGCGCGCCCGGCGGTACGGCCGGAGCTGGTTCGGTCACGGCCACGGCTCGGTGTCCTCCCGCTGTAACGGTTGCGTTGCACATCGGTACGTTGCAGGCGCGCCCCGACAGGCGTCCTGACGACCTCCGTTGCGTCCCCCGTACGTACCAACGACCGGGCCTGCCGGGGATCACGGGCGGGCGTCAAGATCCTTGCGGGGTGCGGGATCACGGCATGGCAACGGCCGTCGGGGGGCGGGAACCGCGGACCTGGGTCGTACCGTCTCGTCCGGCACCGGCATAGTGGGGGCTTCACACGGCGTGGGCCCCGCGTGCCTCCGCCGTTCACTGATGCACAAGTTGACGTAGTCCCAGGGGGATCACGAGATGCGATCGATTCGTCCGCTGCTGGCAGCGGCATCCGCCGTCGCGGCGCTGACGCTGACGGCGACTGCCTGCGGTCCGACCGAGGACAACGCGGGGGGTGAGCAGCCCAGCGCCTCCGCGAACCCGACCTCGGACGGCAAGATCCACATTCCGGACGACCTGAAGAAGCGTCTGAAGGAGCACGGGATCGACATGGACAAGTGGCGGGGCGGTGAATGGAAGAACTGGGACAGGGACAAGTGGCTGCGTGAGGCCAAGGACTACGTCAACCCGATCATCGAGGGCCTGTGGGACAAGGACCGGATGCGGGACGCCCAGCGTCCGGACAAGCCGGTCGATCCCGAGGACATCTCCGGTGACAAGGGCGTGACGGACCCGACGCCGGCGCCGGTGAAGGCGAAGGCCGTGCCGGCGCCGTACCACGAGAACGCGCCCGCCTCCGGCAAGGTGTTCTTCGACAGCCCCGAGGGCTCGATGGTCTGCTCGGCGACGGTCGTCCAGGACCCGGCGCACCCGGGCAAGTCGAACCTCGTGTGGACGGCCGGTCACTGCGTGCACGCCGGCAAGAAGGGCGGCTGGTACCGCAACATCGCCTTCGTCCCGTCGTACAACAACAACGCCAAGTCGGCCTCCGCCCTGGAGCAGGCGACCCGTGACGAGATCGCTCCGCTCGGCGTGTGGTGGAGCGACTGGGCGCAGACCTCGCAGCAGTGGATCGACCAGGGCGGCCAGACCGGCGGCCAGGGCGCGCCGTACGACTTCGCGGTGCTGCACGTGACGCCGGAGAAGGGCGGCTCGGGCAAGTCGCTGGAGGAGACGGTCGGTTCGGCGCTTCCGGTGGAGTTCAACGCGCCTGCCGTGCCGAAGATCGCGAACATGACGGCGACCGGTTTCCCGGCGGCCAAGCCCTTCGACGGGCAGCTGATGTACCAGTGCACGGACAAGCCGGGCCGGCTGTCGGTGAAGACCGAGCAGCCGACGATGTACCGGATCGGCTGCACCATGACCGGCGGTTCGTCCGGCGGCGGCTGGGTGGCCACGGGCCAGGACGGCAAGCCGGCGCTGGTGTCGAACACCTCGATCGGCCCGGTCACGGCGGGCTGGCTGGCCGGCCCGCGACTGGGCGCCGAGGCGAAGGCGCTCTACGACGGCATGAGCAAGAAGTACGCGAACCAGTAAGGCCGATGACGGCTCGTGACGGGCGGTCGGGCGGGGCCCGTGCGGTCCCGCCCGCTCGTTGCGGGCATACTGTGCAACCGCTAGTGACGCGTCCATGGCAATGCACCCGACGGCGGCCCTCCGTGGCGGCCGTGTCCGGGCCGGCCTGACGCGCGAACGAATCCCAGGGGGACACCAACTCTCATGCGTTCCATACGACTCCTGCCGGCCCTCACGGCCCTGGCGGCGACGCTCGCGCTGACCGCCACCGCCTGCGGCCCCACCGAGACCCCGGCCTCCGACAAGCCCGCCGACAAGCCGGCGGCCGGCAGCTCCGCCGCCACCGGCGACTCGGGCTCCGACTCCGGTTCCGCCTCCGACCTCGCCAAGGGCGTCGCCGACAAGCTGAAGAAGCACGGCGTCGACGTCGACAAGTGGAAGGACGGCGAGTGGAAGAACTGGGACAAGGAGACCTGGCTCCGCGAGGCCGACGACTTCGTCAACCCGGTCATCGACGGCCTGTGGGACCCGACGCGGATGCAGTCCGCCAAGAGCCCCGACCCGACGATCACCGCGCAGGCGACCAGCGGAGGCACCGACCCGACGCCGCGCCCGGTGACCGCGCAGCGTGAGAAGACCCCGTACCACCGCTACGCGGCCCCGGTCGGCAAGATCTTCTTCGACTCGCCCGAGGGCTCCATGGTCTGCTCCGGCACGATCGTGAAGGACCCGCGCCGGCCCGGCAAGTCCAACCTGGTGTGGACGGCCGGCCACTGCGTGCACGCCGGCAAGCGCGGCGGCTGGTACCGCAACATCATGTTCGTCCCGGCCTTCAACGACCTCGGCAAGTCCCCGGCTCAGCTGCAGAACGCGCAGCCGTACCAGGTCTACCCGTACGGCCAGTACTGGGCCGACTGGGCCGTGACCTCCGGCCAGTGGATCCAGAGCGGCGGCACCAACCAGGCGTGGCCGTACGACTACGCCATCCTGCACGTCCAGCCGGCGAAGGGCCACAAGTCCCTCGAGGAGACCGTGGGCGCGGCGCTGCCCGTCGACTTCTCCGCGCCCTCGCCCGCGCAGGCCGGCACGGTCGGCGCCTGGGGCTACCCGGCGGCGCCGCCGTACAACGGCATGATCATGCACAAGTGCCTGGACCGCCCGACCCGGCTCACCACGGCTCCGGTGACGCCGACCATGTACCGGATCGGCTGCACGATGACCGGCGGCTCGTCCGGCGGCGGCTGGTTCCACGTGATGCCGAACGGCAAGACCGCCCTGGTCTCGAACACCTCGATCGGCCCGGCCGGCAGCCGCGGCTGGCTGGCCGGCCCGCAGCTCGGGCAGGGCGCGAAGGCGGCCCACGACATGATCAGCAAGAAGTTCGCCCGCTGATCGCGTAGCAGCTCGTCACACACGACGAAGGCGCCGGCCGTCTCCCTCGCGGGAGGCGGCCGGCGCCCTTTTCACTGCCTGTGTACGTGTCAGTGCGCGGCGGGGACGTACGGCGCGAGGAGCGCCGCCAGTTCCTCGTGCACCCGTGCCTTGAGCAGGGTGCCCTCCGGGGTGTGCTCCTCGGAGATCACCTCGCCCTCGGCGTGCGCCCGCGAGACGAGACCGCCCTGCGTGTACGGCACGAGGACCTCGATCTCGACCTTCGGCCGCGGCAGCTCGGCGTCGATCAGGCCGAGCAGCTGCTCGATGCCCTCGCCCGAGCGGGCGGAGACGGCGAGCGAGTGCTTCTCGATCCGCAGCAGCCGCTGGAGCACCAGCGGGTCGGCCGCGTCCGCCTTGTTGATGATGACGATCTCCGGCACGTCCAGCGCGCCGACCTCGCGGAACACCTCGCGCACCGCCGCCAGCTGCTCCTCCGGAGCCGGGTGCGAGCCGTCGACCACGTGCAGGATCAGGTCGGCGTCGGCGACCTCCTCCATGGTGGAACGGAACGCCTCGACCAGGTGGTGGGGCAGATGCCGGACGAAGCCGACCGTGTCCGCCAGCGTGTAGAGCCGGCCGGAGGGCGTCTCGGCCCGCCGGACGGTCGGGTCGAGGGTGGCGAACAGCGCGTTCTCCACCAGCACGCCCGCGCCCGTGAGGCGGTTGAGCAGGGACGACTTGCCGGCGTTGGTGTATCCGGCGATGGCGACCGACGGCACCTTGTGACGGCGCCGCTCCTGCCGCTTGATGTCGCGGCCGGTCTTCATCTCCGCGATCTCACGGCGCATCTTCGCCATCTTCTCGCGGATCCGGCGCCGGTCGGTCTCGATCTTGGTCTCACCGGGACCACGGGTGGCCATGCCGCCACCGCCGCCGCCACCCATCTGCCGGGAGAGCGACTGACCCCAGCCGCGCAGTCGCGGCAGCATGTACTGCATCTGCGCGAGGGCGACCTGGGCCTTGCCCTCTCGGGACTTGGCGTGCTGGGCGAAGATGTCGAGGATCAGGGCGGTCCGGTCGACCACCTTGACCTTGACGACGTCCTCGAGGGCGATGAGCTGGCCGGGGCTGAGCTCGCCGTCGCAGACGACGGTGTCGGCGCCGGTCTCGAGCACGATGTCCCGCAGCTCCTGCGCCTTGCCCGAGCCGATGAAGGTGGCCGGGTCCGGCTTGTCGCGGCGCTGGATCACGCCGTCGAGCACGAGCGCACCCGCCGTCTCGGCGAGGGCAGCGAGCTCGGCGAGCGAGTTCTCCGCGTCCTGCACCGTCCCCGAGGTCCACACACCGACCAGCACGACGCGCTCCAGGCGCAGCTGGCGGTACTCGACCTCGGTGACGTCCTCGAGCTCGGTGGAGAGGCCCGCGACACGGCGGAGAGCCGCGCGCTCGGAGCGGTCGAACTGGTCGCCGTCCCGCTCTCCGTCGATCTCGTGGCTCCAGGCGACGTCCTCTTCCATCAGGGCATCGGCCCGAAGGCTCTCGGTGCGGCGGTTCTCCGCGAAGCTCTGCTCGTCCTGGGAAGGGGATGAAGAGGAGGTCATTTGATCCTTAACGTCGAAGAGAAATCCGTTACGCCGGTCACAACGCGTGACGCCGGAAAAGAATTCCCGAGGCCCCGAGGTTTCCCGCGGGGGATTCCCGGGCCCGGCCGCGCCGCCGACCTGAAGATGGTGACACGGCCGGGCACGCCCCGTCACGCGGGTTTCACCGCGGGGCCCGGCTCTTCCAGTCGGGGTGCCCGGGCATGGGCGGGGTCTTCGCCGCGTACAGCCAGTCGTGCATGAAGGCGGTCTGGTCGTGCCCGGAGACCTCGCCGGCCAGGGCGACGAAGTCGGCGGTGGTCGCCGTGCCGTCCCGGTGCTCGGCCACCCAGCGGCGCTCCAGCCGCCCGAAGGCGTCGTCGCCGATCTCGTGGCGCAGGGCGTAGAGCGCGAGCGCGGCGCCGTCGTAGACCACCGGCCGGAACAGGCTGATCTTCTCGCCGGGCTCCGGCGGCTTCGGCGCGGCGGGCGGTCCGCCGTCCGCGCGCCACTGGTCGGAGGCCGCGTAGGCGGCCTGCATCCGCTTCTCCAGGGTCGGCCCGCCGTGCTCCGCCGCGTACGTGGCCTCGTACCAGGTGGCGTGCCCCTCGTTCAGCCACAGGTCGGACCAGGCGCGGGGCGAGACGCTGTCGCCGAACCACTGGTGGGACAGCTCGTGGACGAGGATCGAGTCGACGTACCACGTCGGGTAGCCGGGCTCGGTGAAGATGCCCCGCTCGAAGAGGGAGAGCGTCTGGGTCTCCAGCTCGAAGCCGGTGTCGGCGTCGGCGACGAGGATCCCGTAGGTCTCGAAGGGGTACGGGCCGACGCGGCTCTCCATCCACTCCAGGTGGCCGGGCGTGCGGCGCAGCCAGGGCTCCATCGCCTCCCGGTCGGCGGTGCGCACGACGTCCCGTACGGGCAGGCCGTGCGGGCCCTCGCGGCGCACGACGGTCGAGTCGCCGATGGAGACCTGGGCGAGTTCGGTGGCCATGGGGTGGACGGTCTTGTACGTCCACGTGGTGGTGCCGTCGTGCTGCTCGCGGTCGGCGGGCAGGCCGTTGGCGACGACGGTGAGGCGGTCGGGGGCGGTGATCCGGAAGGTGAAGTACGCCTTGTCGGCCGGGTGGTCGTTGGACGGGAACACCCGGTGGGCGGCGTCGGCCTGGTTGGCCATGGCGAGGCCGTCGCCGGTGCGCACCCAGCCGCCGGAGTCGGCCGGGCCGGACGGGTCGCTGGTGTGGGTGACGGCGATGTCGAGCGTGTCGCCCCGCTCCACGGGCCGGGCCGGGGTGATCACCAGGTCCTCGTCGCTGGTGGTGTACGCGGCCGGCTCGCCGTCGACGGTGACCTTGGAGACGGTGCCGTGGGTGAAGTCGAGGTTGATCCGCTCCAGGTCGGCGGTGGCCAGGGCCTGGACGCGGGTGACGCCGGCGAGCGGCTCGGTGTTGCGGCCCGGGTAGGTGAGGTCGATGTCGTACGACAGGACGTCGTAGCCGGGGTTGCCCAGGTGCGGGAAGAGCGGGTCGCCGACGCCCAGCGGCGGCGGTGCGGGCAGGGCGGCGGCGACGAGCCCGGCGGAGAGGGCGACGAGGACGGCGGAGCGCAGCACGCGCGCGCGGGGCGACCGGGAGGGCCGTGAGGGGCGGGAGGGGTGCGGCATGCGTTACGGCTACCAGGGCGGGGCCGCCGGGCCGGGGCGGCGCGCACGCCGGCCACCCGAAGGGGTCAGCTTCGCGGGGGTCGCGCCTGCCGCGCCCGGGTCACGTCGTACACGCCCGGCACGTCCCGCATCGCCTTCATCAGCGCGGGCAGCCCGGCGGCGTCCGGGAGTTGGAGGGTGTAGGTGTGCCGGACCCGCTGCTCGCTCGGGGGTTCGACGGTGGCGGAGACGACGGCGGCGCCCTCGGCGGCGATGGCCTCGGTGAGGTCGGCGAGGAGGCCGGGCCGGCCGAAGGACTCGGCGCGGAGGGTGACGCGGCACTGGGCGGTGTCGCCCCAGTGGACGGTGACGGGTTCGCGGCCGAGCCGTCGCATGGTGGCGGCGGTGGCGCAGCCGGTGCGGTGGGCGGTGACGGTGCCGCCGCGGACGACGAAGCCGGTGATGGCGTCGTTGGGCACGGGGGTGCAGCAGCCCGCGGGCCGGACGAAGGGCGCTTCCGGGAGATCGGCGTGGAGCTCCGCGCCGGAGCGGCGGTCGGCGGTGACGCTGACGGGCGGCCGGGGCGCGGCGGCCGGGGGCCTGGCGGCTTCGGGGTGGGCCTGGAGCCAGCCGGTGATGGCGATCCGGGCGGCCGGGGTGCGGGCGTGGTCGAGCCACTGCGGGGAGGGCCCGGAGGAGGAGTCCTGGGCGAGCAGGAGCTGCACGGTGTCGCCGTCGTGGAGCACGGTGCTGAGCGGCGCGAGCCGGCCGTTGACCCGCGCCCCGAGACAGTTGTGGGCGGCCTCGCCGTGCTCGGCGTAGGCGGCGTCGACGCAGCTGGCGCCGGCGGGCAGGCTGATCGTGCCGGGGGCGTCGACGCGGAAGACGGTGATCTCCTGGTCCTGGGCGAGGTCGGCGCGCAGCGAGGTCCAGAAGGTGTCGGGGTCGGGGGTGGACTGCTGCCAGTCGAGCAGCCGGGAGAGCCACCCGGGCCGGGTGGGGTCGACCCGCTCGCCGTCCTCCGCCGTGGCGGCTGCGGCCGCCGGGGCCGTGCCGGCGGCCGGGTTCTCGGGGCCGTCGGGGGCCGCGTACGGGTTGCCGAGGGCGACCACGCCGGCCTCGGCGACCTTGTGCATCCGGTGGGTGCGGATGAGGACTTCGGCGACGGCGCCGTCGGGGGCGGCGACGGCGGTGTGCAGCGACTGGTAGAGGTTGAACTTGGGCGCGGCGATGAAGTCCTTGAACTCGGAGACCACCGGGGTGAAGCAGGTGTGCAGCTCGCCGAGGACCGCGTAGCAGTCGGCGTCCTCGCCGACCAGGACGAGCAGCCGGCCGAAGTCGGGGCCGCGCAGTTCGCCGCGCTTGAGCCGGACCCGGTGGACGGAGACGAAGTGCCGGGGCCGGACGAGGACTTCGGCGGTGATGCCGGCCTCGCGCAGCACGGCGGAGACCTGTTCGGCGATGCCGGCGAGGGCGTCGCCGGCGCCGGGGTTGCGCGCGATGAGCGCGCGGGTGGCCTCGTACTCCTCGGGGTGGAGGATCGCGAAGACGAGGTCCTCCAGCTCGGTCTTGAGGGCCTGGACGCCGAGGCGTTCGGCGAGCGGGATGAGGACGTCCCGGGTGACCTTGGCGATGCGGGCCTGTTTCTCCGGTCGCATCACGCCGAGGGTGCGCATGTTGTGCAGCCGGTCGGCGAGTTTGATCGACATGACGCGGACGTCGTTGCCGGTGGCGACGAGCATCTTGCGGAAGGTCTCGGGCTCGGCGGCGGCGCCGTAGTCGACCTTCTCCAGTTTGGTGACACCGTCGACGAGATAGGCGACCTCGTCGCCGAACTCGCGGCGCACCTGGTCGAGCGTCACCTCGGTGTCCTCGACGGTGTCGTGGAGCAGGGAGGCGGTCAGCGTCGTGGTCTCGGCGCCGAGTTCGGCGAGGATCAGGGTGACCGCGAGCGGGTGGGTGATGTACGGCTCGCCGCTCTTGCGCATCTGGCCGCGGTGGGACGACTCGGCGAGCACGTAGGCCCGGCGCAGCACGGCCAGGTCGGCGTCGGGGTGGTGGGCGCGGTGGGCCTCGGCGACGTGCCCGATGGCGTCGGGCAGCCGGTCGCGCGTGCCGGGGCCGGCGGTGGCGCCGAGCAGGGCGGCGCGGCCGAGTCTGCGCAGATCGATCCTGGGGCGGCCTCGTCTGCGGCCGGGAGCGTCGGATCCGGTGGCGGACCCGGCCTCGCTCACGGGGTTGGTGGCCTCTGCGCTCATGGGGCACCTCCGGCGGCGTCGACCGGCGGAGAGCCGGGCAGGCGTGCCCGGTGGGCCGGTGCTTGATGCTACCGACCCCACCACGTGGCGCAGTCCCGCTCTCGCCGAGCGTGAACGGGATCACCCATTCGAGGGACGAATCCGTCGTTGACAGTTTCGATTCCGGCGCCTCCGGAGAGCCTCGGGACCCCCGGAGGCATTCGGTGCTCAGGCGTGGCCGGTGAGCCAGGACGGGTCGACGGTGCCCTCGCCGACGATGACCGCGGGGCCCGTCATCTCGATCTCGCCGTCGGGGTGCTCGGTGATCACGAGCGTCCCGCCGAGCACGTCCACGGTGTACGTGACGGGGACGCCGGACTCGGCCGGGTCGGCGCCGTCCCGGCGGGCGGTGGCGACGGCGACGGCGCAGGCGCCCGTGCCGCAGGAGCGGGTCTCGGCGGCGCCGCGCTCGTGCACGCGCATGGCGACGTGCCGGGGGCCGCGGTCGGCGACGAACTCGATGTTGACGCCGTCCGGGTAGACCGCGGCCGGCTCGTACGGCGGCTCGTCGTACAGGGTGCCCGCGTGGGCGAGGTCCTCGACGAAGGCGACGGCGTGCGGGTTGCCCATGTTGACGTTGCGGGCGGGCCAGCTGCGGCCGTCGAC
Source organism: Streptomyces sp. NPDC003943 (assembly GCF_053605265.1). Lineage (NCBI taxonomy): Bacteria > Bacillati > Actinomycetota > Actinomycetes > Kitasatosporales > Streptomycetaceae > Streptomyces > Streptomyces sp. NPDC003943. The sequence goes on from NZ_JBSGIW010000099.1 coordinate 22,292, forward strand.
GGTGACGGTGACGCCGTCCTCCGGGAGCACCGCGCGGCCCATACGGACGGTCACGGAGCCGTCCTTGTCGAGATGGACCCGCTTGACCCCGCCGCGGGTGGCGACGGCGACCTCGCCGGCCGTGACGTGCCCGGCGTGCTCCAGGTATCGGGCGAAGACCCGCACCCCGTTGCCGCACATCTCGGCGACCGAGCCGTCCGCGTTCCGGTAGTCCATGAACCACTCGGCCTCGTCGGCCAGGTGCCGCGCGTCCGGGTGAGCGGCGCTGCGCACCACGTGCAGCACCCCGTCGCCCCCGATGCCGGCCCGCCGGTCGCAGAGCCGGGCGACGAGGGCGGGAGGCAGGTCCACGTCGTTGTCGGCGTCGGGGACGATCACGAAGTCGTTCTCCGTGCCGTGCCCCTTCAGGAAGCCGAGGGGCGCCGGGAAGGAGTGGGGCGAGGTCTGCGCACTGGTCACGGAACCAACTCTACGGTCCGGCTGTGACAGCGGTCGCGACGGTCCACGGAGCGGTACGGCGACGGGGAAGCGGTACGGGCCGGAGCCGGGGGGAGCGGCGGCGCTCAGCGCAGTCGCGCCACGCGCCAGACCGCGAGCGCGACCAGGAGGGCGCTCAGCGACACGTACAGGGCGAGCGCGCGCCAGTCGGGGCGCTCCGTGGAGCCGCGGGCCGGCAGGCCCGGCCAGGTGTGGCCGACGCGGCGGGCGGCCATCATGCCCCAGCCGGCCGCACAGGAGCTGATCAGCAGGCCGAGCATGGCGACGACGGCGCCGCCGTCGCCCGAGCCGAAGGCGAGCGGGAAGGCGAACATCAGCGAGCCGACGGCGGCGAGCGCGACGATCGGGGCGAGCTGCCAGATCCGCAGGCGGCGCTGCGGGCGCAGTTCCACCTCGACCTCGGCCGGGTCCACCTCGACGGCGCTGCCCTCGGCCTGGTCGGGCCCGTCCGGCGTCAGACCCGGCGCCGTACCGGGGACTTCACCCCGGACGGCGGCCTGCTCTTCCGTGTCGCGAGGGCCGGCCTCCATCGCCACGCGCCCTCCCCACTCGGATTCCACTTGGTCGTTCGACGATGCTCGATGATGGCACGCCCCTGCCCCTCCAGATGACGGGCATGACGTCCCGATGCCATCACGTGATCAGGCTGTAACCGCTCGTTCGACCAACGTCAGCGCCCTCCGCGGGAGTTCCCCGCGGTCCGCGGCGGCGCCGCTGAGCCAGTGCACCCGGGGGTCGCGGCGGAACCACGAGTCCTGGCGGCGGGCGAAGCGCTTGGTGGCGCGCACGGTCTCGGCGCGGGCCTCGTCGTCGGTGCACTCCCCCGCGAGCGCCGCGAGCACCTGCTGGTAGCCGAGCGCGCGGGCGGCCGTACGCCCCTCGCGCAGGCCGCGCGCCTCCAGGGCGCGGACCTCGTCGACGAGCCCGGCCTCCCACATGCGGTCGACCCGGGTGGCGATGCGCTCGTCGAGCTCGGGGCGGGCGACGTCGACGCCGATCTGCACGGTGTCGTAGACGGAGTCGTGGCCGGGGAGGTTGGCGGTGAACGGCTTGCCGGTGATCTCGATGACCTCCAGGGCGCGCACGATGCGCCGGCCGTTGCTGGGCAGGATCGCACGGGCGGCCTCGGGGTCGGCGGCAGCCAGGCGGGCGTGCAGCACGCCTGAGCCGCGCTCCTCCAGCTCGGCCTCCAGGCGGGCCCGGACCTCCGGGTCGGTGCCGGGGAAGTCGAGGACGTCGATGGCGCCGCGCACGTACAGGCCGGAGCCGCCCACCAGGATCGGGGTGCGGCCCTCGGCGAGGAGCCGGTCGATCTCGGCGCGGGCGAGCCGCTGGTACTCGGCGACGCTGGCGGCCTCGGTCACCTCCCAGATGTCGAGGAGGTGGTGCGGGACACCACCGCGTTCCTCCATCGTCAGTTTGGCGGTGCCGATGTCCATCCCCCGGTAGAGCTGCATGGAGTCGGCGTTGACGACCTCGCCGCCGAGCTGCTGGGCGAGGAAGACGCCCAGATCGGACTTTCCGGCCGCAGTGGGACCGACGACGGCGATGACCCGCGGTGCGGGAGCTGCACTTCTCACGTGCCCAGTCTCCCAAACCTCCCGGGGCGTCCCCGAATGAGCTACGTGACGGCCCTCATCCGCCTTCGTTGCCTGTTGCGGAATGACGACCCTGAGTACGCTAGGGAGCAGATATGGGAGTTTTTGCGCTGTTTCGCCGGAAGAACAAGGACGAGGTCGCGACCGGGACCGAGGCCGGTGCCGAGGGGACGGCGAAGGTGACGGACGGGGCTTCGGTGACCGCCGTCGACACGGCGGAGGAGGCACCCGAGGCATCCGACGCAGCCGCGGTTCCCGGGTCCGCCGAGGTCCGCGAGGTCACCGACGAGGTGGCCGAACCCGTCGAGATCCCCAAGCAGCAGTCGGCCGAGGAGGCCGCCGACAACGAGCCGGCCGGCGAGAGCGCCCGCCAGTAGTCACACGGCACGGAACGCGGACCCGGCAGGGGTCCGGCGGAGGGATGGTGACCGAATGGGTCTTCTGGATTCACTGAAGGCCAGGCTCGGCCCCGCCAAGGACAAGGTCTCCGACCTCGCCAAGGAGCACGGCGACAAGGTGGAGCACGGCCTGGAGAAGGCCGCCCGGGTGGTCGACGAGAAGACCAAGGGCAAGTACAGCGCCAAGATCGAGTCCGGCACCGGCAAGGCCAAGGAAGCCATCGAGCGGCTCGCCCACAAGGACGAGGGCCCGAGCGCCCCGACGCCGCCGCCGGCCGCCTGATCGTTCCTCCGCCACGGCGGACGGCCGCGGTGGCCACACGGTGGCCCT
>NZ_JBSGIW010000100.1:0-24899 GCF_053605265.1 Streptomyces sp. NPDC003943
GCGCGTCGTGTGGGTCATGGTCCCCGCCGGTGCGGCGACCCAGTCGACCATCGACGAGCTGGCCGAGCTGCTCTCCCCCGGCGACATCGTCGTGGCACGGAGCTCCTCCGCGTTCGGCGGGCGCTTCGGCGTCAGCCCTTGCGGCCGACGAGCTTCCAGGCCGTCGGCAGCGCGCCCATGGCGAGCGCCGCCTTGAGCGCGTCACCGATGAGGAACGGGACCAGGCCGGCGGCGACGGCCTGGCCGAGGGTCATGCCGGTGGCCAGCGCCAGGTACGGCACGCCGACCGCGTAGATGATCGCGGAGCCGAGCACCATCGTGCCGGCCGTGCGCAGCACCGAACGGTCGCCGCCGCGGCGGGCGAGCGCGCCGACCACGGTGGCGGCGAGCAGCATGCCGAGGATGTAGCCGAAGGACGGCATCGCCCAGCCGGAGGACGCCTCGGCGAACCACGGCAGGCCCGCCATGCCGGCGACGGCGTACAGGCCGAGGGAGAGGAAGCCGCGGCGGGCGCCGAGGGCGGTGCCGACGAGCAGGGCGGCGAAGGTCTGGCCGGAGACCGGCACCGGGGAGCCCGGGACGGGCACGGTGAGCTGCGCGGCGAGGCCGGTCAGCGCGGCGCCGCCGGCGACGAGCGCGAGGTCGCGGACGCGGCTCGCCGGGATCAGGTCGGCGAGGACCGCACCGGAACGGAGGGAGGAGACGGGGGCGGCGGCGATGCTCATCGGTCGGTACTCCGCGGGGCTGAAGGGACGAGGGACAGGCTCGACCGTATGCCAGGAGTGAACGCCCGATCACGGTCAGCCGCCCACAAAGCCGGGGCCGAGCCTTTCGTGGAGATCGGACAAGTCGGCCGCTGACGCCTTTCCGCCACGTGACGCTTGTCACGGGGAAGTCCTGTCAGGAGATCCCTTTTGCGCCGACACCCGCTCACCGGAGAGACTGTGGAGTCCCCATAAACAACCGAAGAGCGCGAGCCCCTCACATGCACGAGGCACCAACCGCCCCGCAGTCGTCCCGGTCGTCCCTCGCTCCCGAACAGGAGCCCCTCTCCCACGGGCTGAAGCAGCGTCATCTGACGATGCTGGGCCTCGGCGGCGTGATCGGCGCGGGGCTCTTCGTCGGTTCGGGCGCGGGGATCGCGGTCGCGGGTCCCGGCATCGTCGTCTCGTATCTGATCGCGGGCGCGCTCGCGATGCTGGTCATGCGGATGCTCGGCGAGATGTCGGCGGCGATGCCGGCCTCCGGCGCCTTCTCGGTGCACGCGGAGCGGGCGCTCGGGCGCTGGGCGGGCTTCTCGGTGGGCTGGCTGTACTGGTTCCTGCTCGTCGTCGTCCTCGCCGTGGAGGCGACGGGCGCGGCGCGGATCGCGCACGGCTGGGTGCCCGGGATCCCGCAGTGGGGCTGGGTACTGCTCTTCATGCTGGTCTTCACGGCCACGAACCTGGCGGCGGTGAAGAACTTCGGCGAGTTCGAGTTCTGGTTCGCCGCTCTGAAGGTCGGCGCCATCGTCCTCTTCCTGGTGCTCGGTGTGCTCGCGGTGGTGGGCTGGCTCCCCGACACCGATCCGGTGGGTCTGGCGAATCTCACCGGGCAGGGCGGTTTCCTGCCGAACGGCTGGTCGGGGGTCGTGTCCGGCGTCCTCGCCGTCGTCTTCGCCTTCGGCGGCCTGGAGGTCGTGACGATTGCGGCGGCCGAGTCCGACGACCCGGCGCGGAACGTGGCGCGGGCGGTGCGCAGCGCGGTGTGGCGGATCCTCCTCTTCTACGTGGGTTCCATGCTGGTGATCGTCACCCTGCTGCCGTGGACCGCGATCAAGCCGGGCGAGTCGCCGTACGTGGCGGTCCTGGACGCGATCGGGGTGCCGGGGGCCGGGCAGATCATGAACGTGGTGGTGTTCGTGGCGCTGCTGTCGGCGCTCAACGCCAATCTGTACGGGTCGTCCCGCATGGTGTTCTCGCTGGCCGAGCGCGGCGAGGCGCCCGAGGGCCTGCTGAAGGTGTCGGGACGGGGGTCCCCCCGCTCGAGCGAAGCCGAGAGCGGGGGAGGCGTGCCGCGCCGGGCGGTGCTGGCGTCGGTGGCGTTCGGCTTCGTCTCCGTACTGCTCAATCTGAAGTGGCCGGATTCGGTCTTCCTCTACATGCTCAACGCGGTCGGCGCGGTGCTGCTCTTCGTGTGGGCGCTGATCGCGGTGTCGCAGCTGCGGCTGCGCCGCCGGATCGAGCGCGAGGCGCCGGAGACGCTGACCCTGCGCATGTGGGGCTTCCCGTGGCTGACCTGGGTCGCGCTCGCCGCGATGGCCGCGGTGGTCGTGCTGATGCTGCTCGACGACGGCTCGCGCCCGCAGGTGCTGTGGTCGGCCGGCGCGACGGCGGTGGTCCTCGTGGTGGCGTGGCTGCGGGAGCTGCGGCGGCCCCGGGAGGCGAGCGCGGTACGGAACTGAATCTTCACCTTGTGTGAAGGTGGTGACCGTATAGCGGACGGCTGTTCCCTGTGAGCGGTGCGGGCCCACACACTGTGGGCCACCCTCCCCGTCTCAGCTAGTGAACAGGGTTCGCCCATGTCTCGGACCACCGCGCCCGCGCCGGCCGACCGCAAGGACGGCGCGACCGCTCCCACCGACGGCCTGACCCATGGCCTCAAGCAGCGTCATCTGTCGATGATCGCCCTCGGCGGCGTCATCGGCGCCGGCCTGTTCGTCGGCTCCGGCGCCGGCATCGCCGCCGCCGGCCCGTCCATCGTCCTCGCGTACACGATCTCCGGTCTGCTCGTCATGCTCGTGATGCGCATGCTGGGCGAGATGTCGGCCGCCTACCCCTCCTCCGGCTCCTTCTCCTCGCACGCCGAGCGGGCCTTCGGCTCCTGGGCCGGCTTCGCCTCCGGCTGGGCGTTCTGGGTGCTGCTGAGCGTCGCCGTCGGTCTGGAGGGCATCGGCGCGGCGAAGATCGTCACCGGCTGGCTGCCCGGCACGCCCGAGTGGGCCTGGGTCGCGCTCTTCATGCTGGTCTTCTGCGGCACCAACCTGGCGGCCGTGAAGAACTTCGGCGAGTTCGAGTTCTGGTTCGCCGCCCTGAAGGTCGGCGCGATCGCCCTCTTCCTCGGCCTGGGCGTGCTCGCCATCCTGGGCGTCCTGCCCGGCACCGACTCCCCCGGCACCGGGAACCTGTTCGGCAACGGCGGCTTCCTGCCGAACGGCAGCGAGGGCCTGGTCATCGGTCTGCTCGCCTCGGTGTTCTCGTACGGCGGCATGGAGACCGTCACCATCGCCGCCGCCGAGTCCGACAACCCCGTCAAGGGCGTCGCCAAGGCCGTGCGCACCGCGATGTGGCGCATCTCGCTCTTCTACATCGGCTCGATGGCCGTCGTCGTCACCCTCATCCCGTGGGACGACAAGGCCATCACCGAGAAGGGCCCGTACGTCGCCGCCCTCGACCACCTGGGCATCCCGGGCGCCGGCCAGATCATGAACGTCGTCGTCCTGATCGCCCTGCTCTCCGCGATGAACGCCAACATCTACGGCTCCTCGCGGATCGCCTTCTCCCTGGTCCACCGCGGCCTCGGCCCGAAGGTGCTCGGCAGGGTCTCCGGCGGCGTGCCGCGCCCGGCCGTGCTCGCCTCCTGCTTCTTCGGCTTCGTCTGCGTCGGCCTCAACTACTGGTCGCCCGAGACGATCTTCCCGTGGCTGCTCAACATGATCGGCGGCGTGATCCTGGTCGTCTGGATCTTCATCGCGGCCTCGCAGCTGGTGCTGCGCCGCCGTCTGGACCGCGAGGCGCCGGAGAAGCTGGTCGTGCGGATGTGGCTGTACCCGGGCCTGACGTACGTCGCCCTCGCCGGCATGGCGGTCATCTTCTACCTGATGGCCCGTGACGAGGGCACCCGCGTGCAGCTGTACGCGACGGGCGCGATGACGCTGGTCCTCGCGGTGATCGGCATCGTCCGGCAGAAGGCGGGCGCCGGAGCGGGTGCGGTGACGCCCGCGGCCGAGGAAGCCTGACCGGCCCGGATGTGACGCGGTGCCCCGCCGAGCGAGAGCTCGGCGGGGCACCGCTTTTTGATGCCCGGGTTGTTGGCGCTCGGGCTCAGGTCCCGCAGTACGGGGCGGTGCGCACGTACCCGCCCTTGTTCTCGTCGTCGGTGCCGAGCAGGACGTCGGTGGTGCCGGGCAGGCACTCGACGGCATCGATCTTGTAGCCGGGGAAGGTGCCGAGCACGACCGGGCTGCCGGAGAGCGTGACCCGCACCTTGCCGGTGGAGGTGACGGTGACCCGGCCGATGTCGCTGACCGCCGAGTCGAAGGGGCCGTCGTCGCCGGCGTCCGCGCCGAGCTCGCCAGGATCCGGCCGGAGTCGGTCACCGCGAGGTCGGAGACGTGCCGGGTGCCGTCGCCCGCCGGGTACGTGGAGGTGTACGGGCGCTTGGTCACCGCGCCGAACAGCGGCTGGCCCCAGGCGGCGAAGGTGAGCGGCGCCGCGTACAGCGTGGCGGGCCGGCCCGGGCCCTCGCCGCGGTCGGCCCACAGTGCGGCGAGCTTCCCGTCCCGGGCGACGAGCGCGAAGCTCTCGTAGTCCTCGCCCTGGCCGAGGGCGGGCAGCGGCGCGTACTCGACGACGGGCTGGCGAGCGGCAGGTACTCGCCGGGGATCCCCGGGATGGCCTCGATGGCCTCCAGGTCGCTGGGTTCGGCCCCGGCCCAGGTGAGCCGCCCGCCGGCGACGGCGTCCGCCCGGTACGTGACGCGGGACAGCCGCGGCTGCCCGGAGCGCTTGTTGTCGTTGACGAACAGGGCGCTTTCGCTGCCCGCGCCCTCGCTCGCGAGGCCGCTGACCCCGCTGCGGGCGTCGGTGCCGACCTGGCATGAACCTCCCCCTCACGCTCGCCGCGGCGACCGCCGTGGCCGCGCTCCTCGCTCCCGCATCCGCCCCGCTCGACGACCGGCAGCACGCACGTTATTGATCTTGACCGACCCCGCCCCCAGCGCCGGTTGACACGATTGGCGGAGCGCGCGGAAGCAGACCTAGATCCAAAGTCTGATCAAGTTCCCCCGTATCTGCTGTTAGCCTGCACTTGCACATTGCTTGCAATAAGCATGGCAACAAGCAGTCGTTCGAAGGGCGAGGGCTCGGCACATGGCGATCTACACACTTCCGGAGCTGCCGTACGACTACGCGGCGCTGGAGCCGGTGATCAATCCGCAGATCATCGAGCTGCACCACGACAAGCACCACGCCGCCTACGTCAAGGGCGCGAACGACACCCTGGAGCAGCTGGAGGAGGCCCGCGACAAGGAGCAGTGGGGAGCGCTCAACGGCCTTGAGAAGAACCTGGCGTTCCATCTCTCCGGCCACATCCTGCACTCCATCTACTGGAACAACATGGCGAGCCCGAAGGGCGGCGAGGGCGGCGGCGAGCCGCTGGCCGCCGACGGCGTGGGAGAGCTCGCCGACGCGATCACCGGGTCCTTCGGCTCCTTCGACCGCTTCAAGGCCCAGCTGACCAAGGCCGCCGCGACCACCCAGGGCTCCGGCTGGGGCGTGCTCGCGTACGAGCCGGTCAGCGGCCGGCTGATCGTCGAGCAGGTCTACGACCACCAGGGCAACGTCGGCCAGGGCTCGGTGCCGATCCTCGTCTTCGACGCCTGGGAGCACGCCTTCTATCTGCAGTACAAGAACCAGAAGGTCGACTTCATCGAGGCGATGTGGCAGGTCGTCAACTGGCAGGACGTGCAGAAGCGCTACCTGACGGCGAAGGCGTCCGTCCCGCTGATCTCGTTCTGAGGCCCCCGCGCGGGAAGCTCCTGCTCGTGATCGTCTTCTCAACCTTCGGCGAGCAGGCGTAAAGAGGACGGCCCCCGCGGTGACGTGAACCGCGGGGGCCGTTCTGCGATCAGTGGAAGCTCGGCGCTTCCGTCCGCGTGCGCTTGATCTCGTAGAAGCCGGGCGTCGACGCCACGAGCAGCGTGCCGTCCCACAGGCGCGCCGCCGCCTCGCCGCGCGGGGTCGGGGTGACGACCGGGCCGAAGAAGGCGACCTCGTCGCCGTCCGGGCCGGGGACGGAGATCACGGGCGTGCCGACGTCCTGGCCGACCTTGTCGATGCCCTCCTTGTGGGAGGCGCGCAGCTCCTTGTCGTACGTGTCCTTGTCGGCGTAGTCGACGAGGCTCTCGGGCAGGCCGACGTCCTTCAGTGCGCTCGCTATGGCCTCGCGGGTCGGGCCCTCGCCGTTGTTGTGGAAGCGGGTGCCGAGGGCCGTGTAGAGCTTGCCGACCACCTCGTCGCCGTGCAGCTGCTGGGCGGCGATGACGACGCGGACCGGGCCCCACGCCTGGGTCTCCAGCATCTCGCGGTACGCCGGCGGCACCTCGTCGAGCCGGTTCTCGTTCAGGACCGCGAGGCTCATCACCTTCCACCGCACGTCGACGGGGCGGACCTTCTCCACCTCCAGCATCCAGCGGGAGGTCATCCAGGCCCACGGGCACAGCGGGTCGAAGAAGAACTCGGCGGTGGTCCTGCTCTCGGACATGTGTCTCCTCGGATAAGGCCTCGGGTCTCGGTGTTGCGCCGAAAGGCGCAACGCCAGGGCGGCCCCGCCGCATTCCCGCCTGTTCGGTGTCAGCCGCACATGGGAGGATCGGTGCTGTTTCGAACGCGCCACGACGGTGTGGCACGAAGGAGTGGAGTGACCGTGCCCGGTGAGAATCTGTCCCGCGACGAGGCCCACGAGCGGGCCGCGCTGCTGTCCGTCGACGGGTACGAGGTCTTCCTCGACCTGCGCTCGGCGGTCGGCGAGTCCGGGGAGGGCGTGCGCACCTTCCGTTCCGTGACCACCGTCCGGTTCCGGCGTACGGGCATGGGCGACCGCACCTTCGCCGACCTGATCGCCCCCTCGGTGACCGCGGTGACGTTCAACGGGCGCGAGCTCGACCCGGCGGTCGTCTTCGACGGCGCCCGGATCACGCTCGACGACCTGGCCGACGAGAACGTGCTCGTGGTCGACGCGCAGTGCGCCTACAGCCGCACCGGCGAGGGCATGCACCGCTTCGTCGACCCGGAGGACGGCGAGGTGTACCTCTACACGCAGTACGAGCCGGCCGACGCGCGCCGGGTCTTCGCCAACTTCGAGCAGCCCGACCTGAAGGCCACGTACCGCTTCGAGGCGGTCGCGCCCGAGGGCTGGACGGTGTGGAGCAACGGCGCCGGGGAGCAGGGCGCCGACGGGGTGTGGCGGTTCGCGGAGACGGCGCCCATCTCCACGTACGTCACGTGCGTGGTGGCCGGCCCGTACCACTACGTCACCGACACCTACCGGCGCACCTTCGCCGACGGCACCGAGCTGGAGATCCCGCTGGGCGCGATGTGCCGCAAGGGCCTCGCGAAGCACTTCGACGCGGACGACGTCTTCCTGGTCACCAAGCAGGGCTTCGACTTCTTCCACGACAACTTCGACTACCCGTACCCCTTCGGGAAGTACGACCAGGCCTTCGTGCCCGAGTACAACCTCGGCGCCATGGAGAACCCCGGCATGGTCACCTTCAAGGAGGAGTACATCTACCGGGGCAAGGTGACGCGGGCCGCGTACGAGCGCCGGGCCAACACGATCCTGCACGAGATGGCCCACATGTGGTTCGGCGACCTGGTCACCATGGTGTGGTGGGACGACCTGTGGCTGAAGGAGTCGTACGCCGACTTCATGGGCACCTTCTCGCAGGTCGAGGCGACCCGCTTCGGCAACGCGTGGGTGACCTTCGCCAACAACCGCAAGGCGTGGGCGTACCGGGCCGACCAGCTGCCGTCCACGCACCCGGTCACGGCCGACATCCGTGACCTGGAGGACGCCAAGCTGAACTTCGACGGCATCACGTACGCCAAGGGCGCCTCGGTCCTGAAGCAGCTGGTGGCGTACGCGGGCCGGGACGCGTTCCTGGAGGGCGCGCGCCGCTACTTCAAGCGCCACGCGTACGGGAACACGACCCTCGCCGATCTGCTCGCGGTCCTGGAGGAGACCTCCGGCCGGGACATGAAGGCGTGGTCGAAGTCCTGGCTGCAGACCTCCGGCGTCAACTCCCTCACCCCGGTCCTCACCTACGACGCCGAGGGCCGGATCACCGAGCTGGCCGTCGACCAGGAGGGCGACGAGCTGCGCCCGCACCGCGCGGCCGTCGGCCTCTACCGCATCGAGGGCGGCGACCTCGTGCGTTACGCGCGGGCCGAGACGGACATCACCGGCGCCCGTACGGTGGTGGCCGAGCTCGCCGGCGCGGAGAAGCCGGACCTGGTCCTGGTCAACGACGACGACCTCACCTACTGCAAGGTCCGCTTCGACGAGGGCTCGCTCGCCACCCTGCGCGGCCACCTCGGCGACATCACCGACCCGCTGGCCCGCGCCCTGTGCTGGTCCGCGCTGTGGAACCTGACGCGCGACGGGCTGATGCCGGCCCGCGACTTCGTGCGCGTGGCGCTGGACTTCGCGGGCCGGGAGACCGACATCGGCGTGCTGCAGATGGTGCACGCCTGGGCGAAGTCGGCCGTCACCTTCTACGCGGCCCCGGAGTGGCGGGCCGAGGGCGGGCGGCTGCTCGCCGAGGGCGGGCTGCGCGAGCTGCGGCTCGCCGAGCCGGGCAGCGAGCACCAGCTGACCTGGGCGCACTTCTTCGCCGCCGTCGCCTCGGCCGACGCCGACCTGCAGCTCCTGGAGGGGCTCCTCGACGACTCGGCCGCGATCGACGGGCTCGACGTCGACCAGGAGCTGCGCTGGGCGTTCCTGTCGCCGCTGGCCACGCACGGCCGCGCCGACGAGGCCCGGATCGGCGAGGAGCTGGCCCGGGACGACACGGCGTCCGGCAAGCGCCACCAGGTGCGCTGCCTGGCCGCCCGCCCGTCGGCCGCCGTCAAGGCGCAGGCGTGGGCGCAGGTCGTCGAGTCGGACCGGCTGTCGAACGCCCTGGCGGAGGCGACGATCTCGGGCTTCACGCAGCCCTCGCAGCGCGAGCTGATCGCGCCGTACGCGGAGAAGTACTTCGCGGTGATCGAGCGGATCTGGGCGGAGCGGTCCATCCAGATCGGCATGGACGTGGTCCGCGGCCTCTTCCCGGGGCTCCAGGACCGCCCGGAGACCCTGGCGGCGACGGACGCGTGGCTGGCCGCGCACGCGGACGCCGCTCCGGCGCTGCGCCGGCTCGTCCTGGAGTCCCGCGACGACCTGGCGCGGGCACTGCGGGCGCAGGAGTGCGACAAGGGCGCCGCGTAGTCCCGTAGGTACGCGACCGGGCCCCCGGCGGTGTGCGCACCGCCGGGGGCCTTCGTACCTCGGCACTCGAACGCGCGTACTTTAGTGCGGAGTTGTCCGGATTGCGCGACGGACTCGTAACAGCGGTTAGGGCCGGTCCGTGCGGCGGAAGACCGTCGGCATGAACCACAACACCTCCCCCAGCGCCCCCTCCCCCCTCCCCCGCACCGGCACCGGCACCGGCACCGACCGGTTCCGGGAGGCCATCCGCTACGCCCGCGCCGAGGCGATGATCACCGGGCTCGCCGCGCTCTCGCTGCACCGCTTCGCCGCCGCTCCGCCGCGCGGCATGGTCGACCGGGTCGACGTCCTGGTGCCGCGCACCCGCCGGCTCCGCTCGACCGGTTTCGTCCGGGTGGTGAAGGCCGCCCAGCCGCCGACCCCGGTCGAGATCGACGCGCTGCCGGTGGCCCCGGTGGAGCGGGCGCTCGCCGACGCCGTCTCGGCGCTGAACGACGCGGGTGTGGTGCGCCGGCTGCTCACCGAGGCGGTCAGCGGCGGGCACTGCGAACCGGGCGCGGTGGTGCGGGAGTTGAACCGGGCCCGGCTGCTCACCCGGCCCCATGTGGTGGACGCGGTGGACTCGCTGCTCGCCGAGGGGCGCTCGATCGCCGAGCAGCGGCTGTACGAGATGGTGCGCGAGTTCGCGCTGCCGGACCCGCTGTGGAACGTGGACCTGCGGCTGCCGGGCGGCCCGCACCTGGGCGGCGTGGACGCGTACTGGCCGGACCAGGCGGTCGCGGTGGAGCTGGACACCCGGGCGCCGCGGCAGGACGACGACGCGCTGTGGTCGGAGTACACGCGCAAGCGCGAGCACCTGGAGCGGCTCGGCATCACCGTCGTCCACATCACCCCGCGCAAGCTGCGCGAGGCGATGGACCAGCAGGCGACCGTGGTCCGTACGGCGCTGATGGCCGCGCCGGACCGGCAGCCGGCCGCCTACGTGGTCGTCCTGCCGCGCTGAGGGCCCGCGTCAGTTCTTCCCGGTCTTTCCGCAGAACTCCGCCTCGATCAGGGCGTGGCTGTCGCCGGTCCAGTCGGCGTTGAAGTTCGCGGCGAGCGAGTGCTCGCCGTCCCGGGTGACCACGGCCTGGGAGGTGGAGCCGTGGATCCCGCCGCTGTGCCCGAAGATCTCCTTTCCGCAGCTCAGCTTCTCCTGGAACAGGCCGAGCCCGTAGCGGACGTCCGCGCCCTGGCCGGTCGCGACCGTGTCGGTCATCTCCTTCATCTCGGCGGGCGGCAGCAGCCGGCCCTTGAGCAGGGCCCGGTAGAAGGTCTGCAGATCATTGGCGTCCGAGATCATCTCGCCCGCCGCCCCGGCGATGGACGGGTTCAGCTCGGTCACGTCGTACGTCGGCCCGTCGGCCTCGCGGGAGAGCTTGGAGTAGGCGCCGGAGTTGGGCCGCGGCATCCGGGAGTCGGTGCCGGGAGCGCTGGTGGCGCGCAGCTTCAGCGGCTTGATGACGCGCCGCTCGACCTCCTTCTCGTACGGGTGGCCGGTGACCTTCTCGATGACCATGCCGGCGAGCACGAAGTTGGTGTTGGAGTAGTTCCAGGAGGCGCCGGGGGCGAAGTCCGGCGCGTGCTCCATCGCGACTCCGACGAGCTGCTCCGGGGTCCAGGTGTCGTAGCGGTGCTCCAGGAACCCCGGGCCGAAGACCGTCTGCTGGAAGGAGGGGTCGGCGGTGTAGCTGTAGATGCCGCTGGTGTGGTTGAGCAGCTGCCGGACGGTGATCTTCCGGCCGTCGTGGCCATGGCCCCGGACGACTCCCGGCAGCCACTTCTCGACCGGGTCGTCGAGGTCGATGCGGCCCTCGGCCTGGAGCTGGAGCAGCACGGTGGCGGTGAAGGTCTTGGTGATGGAGCCGACCCGGAAGCGGTCGTTGCCCTTGCGTGCGCCGGCGGTGCCGGTCCAGCGGGCCTTTCCGTCGCGGGCCTGCGCGACCGCGCCGGGCACGCCCTCGGCGACGGCCGCGTCCAGGGCCTGCTGGGTGGCGGTGTGGGACGGCTTCGGCGGCGCGGCGGCGACGGCGGGCCCGGCGAGCGTGGTGGCGGCGATGCCGGCCACCAGGCCGGTGGCGAGGACGGTGCGGAGCGTGCGTGCGGCTGTCATCGAAACTCCCGTGATCGTGAAGTGCGTTCGCGAGAGGGGACCACGGGAGGCCTGCGGCGGGTTGAGCCCGGTTCCGGCGGTCAGGTGACAGTTGAGCGGTTTTCAGCCGTTCGCCGGGGCGCTGAGCGGCGAGTGGCCGAGGCGCGGCCGGTCACGCCACAGCTGGAGGCCGATGTCGACGAGTTCGACGCGGTCGAGGCCGGGCACGGCGTCGAGCGGGTACCAGGCGGCGAGGTCGGTGGATCCCCCCTGCTCGTTGCGCAGTTCGCCGCCGGTGATCCGGGCCTCGTAGATGATCCGCAGGCCCTGCCAGTCGACGGGCCCGAGCTTGCGCGGCCAGGTGCGGCGGATGGAGTCGATGCCGAGGAGCGCCAGCGGCTCGGCGACATGGCCGGTCTCCTCCTCGACCTCCCGGACGACGGCCTCGACGGGCAGCTCCCCGTGTTCGATGCCGCCCCCGGGCAGCGTCCACAGCTTCCGCCCGTCCTTGGTCACCCACCGGGCCAGCAGTATCTGCTCGTCCCGCACGCACACGGCGTAGGCCGCCACCCTCAACTCTGTCTTCATGCGGTGAGGTTAGTGCGGGTTCGTCCCGCGTGGCGCGGCTTCCCTGCTGGCGGATGTGCGCCACCTACGCATTCCGCCGCCCGATAACTCTCCCCAAACCACGGTCATTTACGACAAGCTGAGCGGTCATCCGGTACCGAAATCCGGACCCTCTCTTCTTAAACAGGGATGTAAATGACCACCCCCGAAACCCAGAGCTCCATATCCGGGCGCTCGACCACCGGGACCAGACGCGCGGCCCGCATCGCCGCCGCCGCCGGACTCGTGACCGCGCTCGTCGCGGCCGGTGCCGCCCCGGTCCTGGCCGTCGACGACCCGGCGACCGGGATCCCGGCGAACTCCACGGCGAAGACCGCCGACCCGGCCGACAAGCTCGGCCCCACCGACGCCCAGCGCCTGTCCGAGGCCGAGGCCGACGGCACGCCGACCGTCACCGTGCTCGTGGCCACCGCGCCCGGCGCCACCGAGCAGGTCGCGGGCCAGCTCGACGCCGTGCCCGGCGCCTCCGTCGGGCGCCAGGACGACAAGCTCGGCTACGTCCGCGCCACCCTGCCCACCGGGAAGGCCGACGCCGCCATCAAGGCGGCCACGAAGCTCTCCTCGGTCCAGTCGGTCGACCTCCAGGCGGAGGTCAAGCTCGACGACCCGACCCCGGACGCGGGCTCCACCGGCGCCGTCGAGGGCACCACCGTCACGCAGACCTACCCGGCGCCCGGCAAGGACACCCCGGCGAGGAACCCGTACAACCCGTCCTTCGAGACCGGTGCGGTCGACTTCGTCCAGGAGCACCCGAAGGCCGACGGCCGCGGCGTGACCATCGGCATCCTCGACTCCGGTGTCGACCTCGGCCACCCGGCCCTGCAGAAGACCACCACCGGCGAGCGCAAGATCGTCGACTGGGTCACCGCCACCGACCCGCTCACCGAGAGCGACGGCACCTGGCGCGCCCAGATCACCCCGGTCTCCGGCCCCGTCTTCACGGCGGGCGGCCTGAGCTGGAAGGCGCCCGAGGGCTCGTACCAGTGGAGCCGGTTCAGCGAGTCGGTCACCGCGGGCGGCGACCCGAAGGGCGACATCAACCGGGACGGCGACACCACCGACCGCTTCGGCATGCTGTACGACCCGGTCGCCGGCACGGTCCGCGTGGACACCGACCAGGACGGCGACTTCACGAACAACGAGCCGATGAAGCCGTACAAGGACGGCTACCAGATCGGCTACTTCGGCACCGACAACCCGGCCACCGAGGTCGTCGAGCGCACCCCGTTCGTCGTGCAGATCCGCAAGGACGTGCCGATGGACCCGCTGGGCGGCACCTGGGTCGGCAAGAAGGCCGACTTCGTCAACGTCGGCCTCGTCGAGTCCGAGCACGGCACCCACGTCGCCGGCATCACCGCCGCCAACGGCCTGTTCGGCGGCCGCATGAACGGCGCCGCGCCCGGCGCGAAGATCGTCTCCATGCGTGCCTGCACCTGGACCGGCGGCTGCACCAACACCGCGCTGACCGAGGGCATGATCGACCTCGTCGCGAACCGCGGCGTCGACATCGTCAACATGTCGATCGGCGGCCTGCCCGCGCAGAACGACGGCGACAACGTGCGCTCGCGCCTCTACACGCGGCTCATCGACACCTACGGCGTCCAGCTGGTCATCTCGGCCGGCAACGAGGGCCCCGGCATCAACACGATCGGCGACCCCGGCCTGGCCGACAAGGTCATCTCGGTCGGCGCGGGCATCTCCCAGGCGACCTGGGCGGCCAACTACGGCTCGGCCGTCGAGAAGAAGTACGCCATGTTCAACTTCTCCTCGCGCGGCCCGCGTGAGGACGGCGGCTTCACCCCGACGATCACCGCCCCCGGCTCGGCCGTGAACACCATCCCGACCTGGCTGCCGGGCGCCGGCGTCGCCGAGGCCGGCTACACCCTGCCCGCCGGCTACGGCATGCTCAACGGCACCTCGATGTCCTCGCCGCAGGCGACGGGCGCGAGCGCGCTGCTGATCTCCGCCGCCAAGCAGCGGCACATCCCGCTCTCCCCGCTCACCCTGCGCACCGCGCTCACCTCGACCGCCAAGCGGATCCCCGGTGTCGCGGCCCACGAGCAGGGCGCCGGCCGGATCGACATCGTGGACGCCTGGGACTCGATCCTGTTCGGTGCCACCGCCCACGACTACAAGGTCGAGGCCCCGGTCGACACCGCGATCTTCCCGGCCCCGCACACCGGCACCGGTGTGTACGACCGCGAGGGCGGCCTCAAGGTCGGCCAGAAGAAGGTCTACGACGTCACCGTCACGCGCACGAACGGCCCCGACCGGCCGGTCTGGCACGAGCTGGGCCTGAAGTACAACGACGGCACCTTCCGGATCCTCGGCGAGGACTGGGTGGCGCTGCCGCTGAACAAGCCGGTCACCGTCCAGCTGCAGGCCCGTCCCACCACCACGGG
Source organism: Streptomyces sp. NPDC003943 (assembly GCF_053605265.1). Lineage (NCBI taxonomy): Bacteria > Bacillati > Actinomycetota > Actinomycetes > Kitasatosporales > Streptomycetaceae > Streptomyces > Streptomyces sp. NPDC003943. The sequence goes on from NZ_JBSGIW010000100.1 coordinate 14,406, forward strand.
CGTGCACAGCGTGATCCTGGAGGCCGACGACCCCTTCACCGAGGGCGTCGACAAGCAGATCCTCGCCACCAGCGTCGTCTCCAACGACCTGGTCGCGCCGGGCTACGGCTTCTCCGCCACCGGCTCCGTGCAGCGCAACAGCATGAAGTCGTACTTCGTGACCGTGCCGAAGGGCGCCAAGTCCCTGGAGGTCACCCTCGGCGGGCTGAAGGAGCAGAGCCAGACCCGGTTCATCTCCATCCACCCGTACGGCGTCGCCCTCGAGTCCACCGCGTCGACCGTGTGCTACCCGCACTACAACCCGGCCAACACCTGCCGCCCCGACCTGCGCTCCTACACCGACCCGACCCCGGGCGTCTGGGAGATCGAGGTCGAGTCCCGGCGCACCTCGCCGGACCTGGACAACCCGTACACGCTCGGCGTGTCCGTGCTCGGCGCCTCCTTCGACCCGGCCGTCCAGTCGGTCCCCGAGGCGAAGGTCGGCACCCCGGCCGCCGTGGAGTGGAAGGTCACCAACGGCTTCGCCGCGCTCGACGGCCGGCTGAAGGGCGGCCCGCTCGGCTCGCAGAAGACCGAGCGCCCGACCATCAAGCACCACGAGCAGCAGATCAGGACCGTCACCATCGGTGAGGGCGTGGAGCGCCTCGACATCGCCATCGGCAACAGCTCCGACCTGGCCGCCGACCTCGACCTCACGGTCAAGCTCGGCGACACGCAGGTCGGCCAGTCCGCCGACGGCGACTCCGAGGAGTCCGTCTCCCTGGTCAAGCCCGCCGCGGGCACCTACACCGTCATCATCGACGGCTACAACGTGCCGTCCGCCGAGGGCACCACGTTCGACTACAAGGACGTGTACTACTCGTCCGCGCTCGGCTCCGTGAAGGTCGACGAGTCGACCCCGCTCCAGCTGGCCAACGGCAGCACCGCGCAGGTGCCCGCCCAGGTCGTCGTGAACGGTCCGGCCCCCGAGGGCCGGCAGTTCTTCGGCCAGGTCCAGCTGCTCAACGCGCGCGGCACCGCCGCGGGCACCGGCAGCGTGGTGATCGGGACGGTCACCCCGTAGCGCCGCTGTAGCACCCGTGGCGTAACGAGGGGGTGGGCACCGGAACCGGTGTCCACCCCCTTGCCGTCTCCGCTGCCGTCCCGTGACCTGTCCGACCCTTGGACAATCGATTGGACAAGGCGCCCCGGGACATACGCATCATGGAAGCCGCAGCACCTGCACTTACGTACGGAGGAGTCCCCGTGAAGGTCGGAATCGTCGGAGCCACCGGTCAGGTCGGCACGGTCATGCGCAGGATCCTCGCCGAGCGGAACTTCCCCGTGGACGAGCTGCGCCTCTTCGCCTCCGCCCGCTCCGCCGGCAAGGTCGTCGACGGCGTCACGATCGAGGACGCGGCCACCGCCGACTACACCGGCCTGGACATCGTGCTCTTCTCGGCCGGCGGCACCACCTCCAAGGCCCTCGCCGAGAAGGTCGCCTCCCAGGGCGCCGTCGTGATCGACAACTCCTCCGCCTGGCGCCGCGACCCCGAGGTCCCGCTGGTCGTCTCCGAGGTCAACCCGCACGCGGTCAAGGACCGCCCCAAGGGCATCATCGCCAACCCGAACTGCACCACGATGGCCGCCATGCCGGTGCTCAAGCCGCTCCACCAGGAGGCCGGCCTGACCGCGCTCGTCGCCACCACGTACCAGGCCGTCTCCGGCTCGGGCGTGGCCGGCGTCGCCGAGCTCGACGGCCAGGTCAAGGCCGTCGCCGAGGGCGCCACCGCGCTCACCCACGACGGCGGTGCCGTCGAGTTCCCCGAGCCCGGCGTCTACAAGCGCCCGATCGCCTTCAACGTGCTGCCGCTGGCCGGCGCCATCGTCGACGACGGCTCCTTCGAGACCGACGAGGAGCAGAAGCTCCGCAACGAGTCCCGCAAGATCCTGGAGATCCCGGACCTCAAGGTCTCCGGCACCTGCGTGCGCGTCCCGGTCTTCTCCGGCCACTCCCTCCAGGTCAACGCCCGCTTCGAGCGTCCGATCAGCGTCGAGCGCGCCTACGAGCTGCTGAAGGACGCCGAGGGCGTCGAGCTCTCCGAGATCCCGACCCCGCTCCAGGCCGCCGGCAAGGACGCCTCCTACGTGGGCCGCATCCGCGTCGACGAGACCGTCGAGCACGGCCTCGCGCTGTTCCTCTCCAACGACAACCTGCGCAAGGGCGCGGCGCTCAACGCGGTGCAGATCGCGGAGCTCGTGGCGCAGGAACTGCAGGGCTGATCCCCTCCGCACGGAAGAACGGCGGCCACCGGAGACGGTGGCCGCCGTTCTTCTTGTCCACGATGCGTGTTCGCCCTGGGAAATGAGCCGTGCGCAGCCCACACACCCCGTGGAAGGATGAGCCAAACGTCACGAAACCGAGGAGTTGACCGGGTGCCTGGCACGAACCTGACCCGTGAAGAGGCCCAGCAGCGGGCGAAGCTGCTGACCGTGGACGCGTACGAGGTCGACCTCGACCTCACCGGTGCGCAGGAGGGCGGGACCTACCGGTCCGCCACCCTCGTCCGCTTCAATTCCGCCGAGGCCGGTGCCGAGACCTTCATCGATCTCGTCGCCCCGACCGTGCACGAGGTGGTGCTCAACGGAACCGCCCTCGACGTCGCCGCCGTCTTCCAGGACTCGCGGATCGCGCTGCCGGGCCTGCTGGCCGGCGCCAACGAGCTGAAGGTCGTCGCCGACTGCGCGTACACCAACACCGGTGAGGGCCTGCACCGCTTCGTCGACCCGGTCGACGGCCAGGCGTACCTCTACACCCAGTTCGAGGTGCCGGACGCGCGTCGCGTGTTCGCCTCGTTCGAGCAGCCGGACCTGAAGGCGACCTTCCAGTTCACCGTGAAGGCCCCCGAGGGCTGGACCGTGATCTCCAACAGCCCGACCCCGGAGCCGAAGGACGGGGTGTGGGAGTTCGCGCCGACGCCGCGCATCTCCACGTACATCACGGCCCTGATCGTCGGCCCGTACCACGCGGTGCACTCGACGTACGAGGGCAAGAACGGCCAGGTCGTGCCGCTCGGCATCTACTGCCGTCCGTCGCTCGCCGAGTTCCTCGACGCCGAGCACATCTTCGACGTCACGCGGCAGGGCTTCGACTGGTTCCAGGAGAAGTTCGCGTACGACTACCCGTTCGCCAAGTACGACCAGCTGTTCGTGCCGGAGTTCAACGCGGGCGCGATGGAGAACGCGGGCGCGGTCACCATCCGCGACCAGTACGTCTTCCGCTCGAAGGTGACGGACGCGGCGTACGAGCGCCGGGCCGAGACCATCCTGCACGAGCTGGCGCACATGTGGTTCGGCGACCTGGTCACCATGGAGTGGTGGAACGACCTGTGGCTGAACGAGTCGTTCGCCACCTTCACCTCGGTCGCCTGCCAGGCGTCCGTCGAGGGCACCCGCTGGCCCAACGCCTGGACCACCTTCGCCAACTCGGAGAAGACCTGGGCCTACCGCCAGGACCAGCTGCCGTCCACGCACCCGATCATGGCCGACATCAACGACCTCGAGGACGTGCTCGTCAACTTCGACGGCATCACCTACGCCAAGGGCGCCTCGGTCCTGAAGCAGCTGGTGGCCTACGTCGGCCAGGACGAGTTCTTCAAGGGCGTCCAGGCGTACTTCCAGCGCCACGCCTACGGCAACACCCGCCTCACCGACCTGCTCGGCGCCCTGGAGGAGACCTCCGGGCGTGACCTGAAGGCCTGGTCGAAGGCGTGGCTGGAGACCGCGGGCATCAACATCCTGCGGCCCGAGATCGAGACCGACGAGAACGGCTCGATCACCTCCTTCGCCATCCGCCAGGAGGCCCCGGCGCTCCCGGCCGGCGCCAAGGGCGAGGCCGTGCTGCGCCCGCACCGCATCGCCGTCGGCTTCTACGAGCTCGACGCGACCGGAAAGCTGGTCCGCACCGAGCGCCTGGAGCTGGACGTCGAGGCCGCCGAGCTGACGGCCGTCCCGCAGCTGGCCGGCAAGCAGCGCCCGGCCGTCGTCCTGCTCAACGACGACGACCTGTCGTACGCCAAGGTCCGCCTCGACGAGGTGTCCCTGAAGAACGTCACCGCGCACCTCGGCGACTTCACCGAGTCGCTGCCGCGCGCGCTGTGCTGGGCCTCCGCCTGGGACATGACCCGTGACGGCGAGCTCGCCACCCGCGACTACCTCTCCCTGGTGCTCTCCGGCATCGCCAAGGAGAGCGACATCGGCGTCGTCCAGTCGCTCCAGCGGCAGGCCAAGGTCGCCCTCGACCTGTACGCGGCGCCCGAGTGGCGCGCCGAGGGCCTGGCCCGCTGGGGTGCCTTCGCCCAGGAGCAGCTGCGTGCCGCCGCCCCGGGCAGCGACCACCAGCTGGCGTGGGCCCACGCCTTCGCGGCCACCGCCCGCGAGGCCGCCGAGCTCGACCTGCTCGCGGCGCTGCTCGACGGCTCCGCGACCATCGAGGGCCTGGCCGTCGACGCGGAGCTGCGCTGGGCCTTCGTGCAGCGGCTCGCCGCGACCGGCCGCTTCGAGGAGGCGGAGATCGCCGCCGAGCTGGAGCGCGACAAGACCGCGGCCGGCGAGCGCCACGCCGCCACCGCCCGCGCCGCCCGCCCGACCGAGGCCGCCAAGGCCGAGGCGTGGGCGTCGGTCGTCGACGACGACAAGCTGGCGAACGCGGTGCAGGAGGCGGTCATCGCCGGCTTCGTGCAGGCCGACCAGCGCGAGCTGGTCGCCCCGTACACGGAGAAGTACTTCGCCTCGATCAAGCGCGTCTCCGAGACCCGCAGCCACGAGATCGTCCAGCAGATCGTGGTCGGCCTCTACCCGACGCTCCAGGTCTCCGAGGAGACCCTGGCCGCGACGGACGCCTGGATCGCGGCGAACGACCCGGTCCCGGCCCTGCGCCGACTGGTGACGGAGTGCCGCGCGGGCGTGGAGCGCGCCCTGAAGGCCCAGGCGGCGGACGCGGCCGCGGCCTGATTCCCGCAGTGAGGGGCCCCGGACGGTGAACCGTCCGGGGCCCTTCGTCATGCGTGCGTCAGCCGAGGTTCGTCAGCCACTGCCAGCCGCCCGTGCCGATCGTCGTCGGCGCCCCGAGGCCGGTCGCCGTGCCCGGGAGGAACTCGAGGTTCTCGGCGGTCCCGGCGGTGCGGGTGGTCCACAGGTCGGGGAGGCCGTCGCCGGTGACGTCGCCGGCCGAGACGGCGAGGCGGCGGTCGGCCACGGTCCAGGGGCCGCCGGTGAGTTCGACGGGGGCGACGAGGTGCTGGTCGCCCTGGCTCGCGTACTGGAGGAGGCGACCGGTGGCGCGGTCGCGGGCCCAGATGTCGGCCTTGCCGTCGCCGGTGACGTCGCCGGGGAGGAGCACGTCGTAGTTCGCGAATTCGGCGTCGCCGATGTGGAGGGCGGCTCGGGCGGCGAAGGCCGGCTGGCCGCCGACGGCGGCGCCGCCGCGGTGCAGCCAGAGGCCGGTGGCGCTGCGGGCGAGGACGTCGGGGAGGCCGTCGCCGTCCACGTCGCCGGCGGCGAGCGGGGTGGCGCCGGTCCAGCCGGTGGGGCGGCCCCCCATGGCGATGCGGGTGCCGAGCTCGCCGCTGCCGGTGTTCGGGTAGACCCACAGCTCGTCGCCGATGCGGGCGAGGACGTCCTCGCGGCCGTCGCCGGTCCAGTCGCCGCGGTGGCTGACGGCGGCGCCGGCCCAGCCGCCGGTGCCGATCTGGCGCATGCCGGCGAGGGTGCCGCCGCCGGTGCCGGAGTAGAGGCGCAGGTTGCCGTCGTCCTTCACGGCGAGGAAGTCGGGCCGCCCGTCGCCCGTGAGGTCACCGCCGGTGCCGGTGCCGGGCCGCGGCTCGGGGTAGGCGGCGGCGCGCAGCAGCAGGTGGTCGGAGAGCGGTGCGGTGCCGGCCGGTTCGGGTTCGAGGGCGTCGGCGCGGACGGTGTGGAAGTCGCGGGCGCTGAGGAAGACGTGGTCGAACTTCTTGCCCGCGTACGTGGTGGGCTCGCCCGAGCGGCACTCGGTGGCGCCGGAGTCGAGGCATGCCTGGGTGAAGTAGTCGCGGTCGTTCTCGTCGGCCTCGGCGAACGGCCCGGTGCCGGGCAGTCCGGCGCGTATGGGGTCGAGCGCCGGGTAGTCGGGGCCGGCGTTGAAGTCGCCGCCGAGGATGACGGGGAGCCCGGCGGCCCAGGTGTCGGCCTTGGCGAGGGCCTGGGAGGAGCCGTTGTCCGGGGTGATGTACTGCGCGAGGTGCGTGTTGCAGACGAGCGTGGTGCGGCCGTCGACCGGGCCTCGGGCGCACAGCACGGCCCGGCCCTCCTCGCCGGCCGGGACGGTGAGGTTGGCGGCGTAGCGGTCGACCGCCGGCGCCTTGACGAAGACGCCGAGGCCGAACCGCGTGTCGGTGGACCACTTGCCGCAGCCGGCGGAGTCGTTGACGGTCGAGGTCCACACGCCGGTGTACCCGGGCAGGGCGTCGCGCAGCGCCGCCCACTGGCCGAAGCACAGCTCCTGGAGGAGCAGCGCGTCGGTGTCCCAGGCGAGCGTCTGCTCCTTGACCTTGGCGGTCCAGGTCGGCAGGTCGAGCGCGCTCTGGCAGGTGGACTGGCCGCAGACGTTGTACGAGATGGTGCGCACCGACGGCGCGGTGGCCGGGTCCACGGTGTCGGCGGCGGCCGGCGCCGCGGCCGGGAGGACCGCGGCGGCCAGCATCGCGAGCACGGTGGCGGCTCGGAACAGGAGTCTTCGGGACGGAAGTCTTCGGGACGGGAGTCTCATGTCCCGAGAGCGTAGTGATCGTTTCGGTGTACCTGTCAGCCGGTCAGCCGGGCGTACTTCGCCGCTGCACGGCGGCCTGGCGCAGCGCCGCGAGCACCCGTGCCACCGCCGGCCCCTCCTCCGCCCCGCGCCGTACCGCCGCCACGACGTGACGGCGCGGCTGATCGGCCGTCAGCACCCGCATCACCACGCCCCTGGCGCGCTCGGCGGCGGCCATCCGCGGAACCAGGGCCACTCCCATGCCCGCCTCGACCATGGCGAGGATCGCGGTCCAGCCGGCGGCGCTGTGCGCCTGCTCGGGGACGAACCCGGCGGCCTCGCACGCGGCGGTGGTGATCTCGGACCAGGGGCCGGAGCCGCCGAAGATCCAGGGCTCGGCGGACAGGTCGGCGAGCCGCAGACCGGGCGCCTCGGCGAGCGGGTGCCCGGCGGGCAGGGCGACGTCGAGCGGGTCGGCGAGCAGCGGCACCCGGGTGAACTGGGGGTCGCGGGCGGTCGGCGCGTGCGCGGCGAGCGAGAGGGCGAGGTCGACCTCGCCGGCCGTGAGCAGTTCGTACGCCTCCGCCGCCTCGGCCTCGCGGACCCGCACGTCGAGCCCCGGGTGGGCGGCGCGCAGCGTCTGCACGGCGGGCACCACGAGCGCCGCCACGGCGGTCGAGAACGCGGCGACCCGCACCCGCCCGGCCTCGCCCCGCAGATAGCCGTCGAGCTCCGCCTCGGCCCGCTCCAGCTCCGCGAACACCGCCTCGGCGTGCCGCAGTACGAGGTGCGCGGCGTCGGTGAGCCTGACCCGCCGGCCGTGCGCCTCCAGGACGGGCACGCCGAGCTGCTTGGCGAGATTGGTGAGCTGCTGCGAGACGGCCGAGGGGGTCATCAGCAGCGCCTCCGCGGTCGCGGTGACGGTGCCGCGGTCGCGGAGGGTGCGGAGGATCTGGAGCTTCTTGATGTCCCACTCGGTCATGAGGCGCAACCTACCGGGCCTGCCGGGAGTGCTCCCGGGTGGCCGAGGCCAGCGCCACCCCGCCCAGGATGAGCGCCATGCAGGCCCCGCCGAGGATGCCCAGTTCCTCGCCGAGCAGCAGGTACGAGAGCAGTGCGACGCAGACCGGCTGGAGGTAGTAGACGACGCCGGCGCGGGCGGCGCCGATGAGGGCGACGGCGCGGTTCCAGGAGAAGAAGGCGACGGCGGAGGAGAGCACGCCGACGTAGACGAGCGGGCCGACGGTGCCGGCGGTGGGCTGGAAGCCGCCCTGGGTGGCGAGGCTGACCGCGTACGCCGGCAGCAGCATCGCCGCGCCGAGGACGAAGGTGGTGAAGAGGAAGACGACGCCGCCGAGTTCGGCCGGGCGGCGCTTGAGCAGGGCGCTGTACGAGGCGAAGGCGAGCGCCGCCGCGAACATCCACAGGTCGCCGGCGCCGAACCGGGCCGGCAGCGCGCCCCGGCCGACGAGCAGCAGCACGCCGGCGCAGGCGACGAGCATGCCCGTGACGCGCCGGGCGCCGAGGCGGGCGCCGCCGAGCCGCTCGTACACCGCCATGAGGACGGGCGAGGCGGCCATGATCATGCCCATGTTGCCGGCGGAGGTGGTGAGTCCGGCCTGGTTGACCAGGGTGTTGTAGACGGTGATGCCGAGCAGCGAGGCGAGGGTGACGAAGCCGAGGTGACGGCGGATCAGGTGCCGTTGCCGCCAGGTGGCGCGGGCGGCGAAGGGGGCGACGGCGACGATCGCCACGATCCAGCGCCAGAAGGCGGCCTGGACGGGCGGGACGGTGTCGTGCAGGGCCCGGGCGACGACGAAGCTGCCGGACCAGACGACCGTGGCGAGCAGGGCGAGCAGCACGCCGAGGCCGGCGCCCTTGGCGGGTGCCGGCCTCTCGGTGACGTGCTGGTTCTCGGTGGCGGACGGGGTCTCGGATGCGGTCAGGCTGCTCATGTGGCCTACCGTCGCACCCCGGAAACCTCCAGGTCCATCGAAACTTCCTGACCGTTCTTTTCAGTAACGCTGAACGATTCCTTCTTGGCGGCACGCGGGGCCAGCTGGCCGAAGAGGGTGGCACCGAAGGCGATCACCATGCCGAGGAGCTGGACCGGGCCGAGGGCCTGGCCGAGGGCGGCCCAGCCGATGACGGCGGCGGTGATCGGGGAGAGCGGGCCGAGCAGGGTGACCGAGGAGGCGCTCAGGCGCTCGATGCCGCGGAACCAGAGGAAGTAGGAGATCGCGGTGTTGCCGAAGGCGAGGTAGGCGTAGCCGGCCAGGTTGGTGCCGCTGAGGGCCGGCGGGGCGCCCTCGACCAGGAAGGCGATCGGCAGCAGGAACAGGCCGCCCGCGGTGAGCTGCCAGCCGGTGAGGGCGAGCGCGCCGACGCCCTCGGGGCGGCCCCAGCGCTTGGTGAAGACGGTGCCCGCGGACATCGACAGGGCGGAGAGCAGACCGGCGACCACACCGACCGCGTCGAGCGCGGCCCCCGCCTTGAGGACGACGAGGCTGACGCCGAAGGCGGCGGCGATGGCCGTGAGCAGTGCCTTCACGGTGGGCTTGTCGCCGAGGAAGAGGGCGGCGAGACCGACGACGAAGAGCGGGCCGACCGAGCCGACGACGGCGGCGACGCCACCGGGCAGCCGGTAGGCGGCGAGGAAGAGGAGCGGGAAGAAGGCGCCGATGTTCAGCACGCCGAGCACCAGCGACTTCCACCACCAGGCGCCCTGCGGGAGCTTGCGGGTGAGGCCGAGGAGCAGCAGTCCGGCGGGCAGGGCCCGCATGAGGCCGGTGAAGAGCGGCCGGTCGGGCGGCAGGAACTCCGTGGTGACGAAGTAGGTGCTGCCCCAGGAGACCGGGGCGAGGGCGGTCAGGGCGATGGTGGCGGCCTTGCGGGACATGACGGGTTCCCCCCTGTAGCGGGCTGCGGGCACCTCCCCGGCGTGGCGCCGGTTCGGCTTGGCAGTAATTAACTTAGCACTAAGCTACTTAAGCGCAAGAGGCTTTCTTGCAAGTGACTCAATGGAGAGGGAAACTGAGGGCATGGAGAAGCACACGCCCGGGCCGGGGCCCGCGCACGACGCCGTCGACGCCATCGCCGATCAGTGGGCGGCGGTCCGCCCCGACCTCGACACCCTGCCGATGGCCGTCTTCGGCCGGATCTACCGCCTGTCCGCCGCCATGCGCGGCAAGGTGGACAAGGCGTACGCGCCGTACGGCGGGATGTCGCTCGGCGAGTTCGACGTGCTCGCCACACTGCGCCGCTCCGGAGAGCCGTACACGCTCTCACCGCGCGAGCTGACCGCCACGCTGATGATCACGACCGGCGGGATGACCGGACGGCTCGACAAGCTGGAGCGGGCCGGGCTGCTCACCCGCAGCCCCGACCCGAACGACCGGCGCGGCCTGCGGGTCACCCTCACCGACGAGGGCCGCACCCTCGTGGACCAGGCCGTCGGCGCCGGGCTCGCCGAGCAGCGCGCGGCCCTGGAGGCGGCGCTCACGCCGGAGGAGTCGGAGCAGCTGGCCGGCCTGCTGCGCAAGCTGCTCGCCACGACGGCCTGACGCCGGGGACACAGGGGATGCCGGTCCCGGCCGCCTGAAGACACGCGAGGGCGCCGCGCGGTACTCACGTACCTTTGTGAAACGGGCGCAAGGCGATAGGTGGAGGGGGGGGTAGGGGGAGTTATGGTGTGGTTTGTAGTGGTGTGGGGGGGGGAGCGATAAGAGAGG
>NZ_JBSGIW010000101.1:0-24791 GCF_053605265.1 Streptomyces sp. NPDC003943
GGGGGCGGCGGCCGGCCCCGCGGCCGGGGCGCGCGCGCGCCCGGGGTTCTGGTGGCCCCTGCACTGGGGGGCCGGGCTGTCGCCGCCGTTCCGCGCGTGGGCGCGCCCCCGCCACGGGCCGGCCCGGGGGGGCCCTCTCCCATGTCTTCTGTTGCTGTCTTCTGTTGCGGTCTTCTTCTGCCGCGACTCAGGCGTCGAGGACCTGGCCCTCGCGCTGCACCACGGGCGGCTCGACGGACCACGGGAAGTTGATCCAGTCGTCGGTCTTCTTCCAGACGTACTCGCACTTCACGAGCGAGTGCGACTTCTCGTAGATGACCGCGGAGCGGACCTCGGCGACGTGGTCGACGCAGAAGTCGTGCACGAGCTTGAGGGTCTTGCCGGTGTCGGCGACGTCGTCGGCGATCAGGACCTTCTTGTCGGAGAAGTCGATCGCGTTCGGGACGGGCGCGAGCATGACCGGCATCTCCAGGGTGGTCCCCACCCCGGTGTAGAACTCGACGTTGACCAGGTGGATGTTCTTGCAGTCGAGCGCGTAGGCCAGACCACCGGCGACGAAGACACCGCCACGGGCGATGGAGAGCACGATGTCGGGCTCGTAGCCGTCGTCGGCGATCGTCTGGGCGAGCTCGCGGATGGCGCGGCCGAAGCCCTCGTACGTCAGGTTCTCGCGTACTTCACTCATGCCCGCTACCGCCTCACACCTGGGTCCGATGGAAATTCACGAACGAACGGGAGGCCGTCGGCCCCCGCTGGCCCTGGTATCGGGAGCCGTAGCGCTCGCTCCCGTACGGGAACTCGGCCGGCGAGCTCAGCCGGAACATGCACAGCTGCCCGATCTTCATTCCCGGCCACAGCTTGATCGGCAGGGTGGCGAGGTTCGACAGCTCCAGGGTGACGTGCCCCGAGAAACCGGGGTCGATGAACCCGGCGGTCGAGTGCGTGACGAGCCCGAGCCGCCCGAGGGAGCTCTTGCCCTCCAGACGCGACGCGATGTCGTCGGGCAGCGTGATGACCTCGTACGTCGAGGCCAGCACGAACTCGCCCGGGTGCAGGATGAACGCCTCGTCGCCCTCGGGCTCGACCTCACGGGTCAGGTCCGACTGCTCGACGGCGGGGTCGATGTGGGGGTAGCGGTGGTTCTCGAACACCCGGAAGAAGCGGTCAAGCCTCACGTCGATGCTCGAGGGCTGCACCATGGATTCTTCGTACGGGTCGATGCGCACCCGTCCGGCGTCGATCTCGGCCCGGATGTCCTTGTCTGAGAGAAGCACCCTCCCACGATACGCAGAGGGCGCGAAGCTCCCCCAATCGGGAGACCTCCGCGCCCGCAGCCCTCAGCGCTGCTGGTGCTCCACGGGTACGGCGTGCCGCAGACGCGCACACCGTGGACACCGAATGAGCCGCCCGGGCCCGATCCGCCCGGCCCCGAGCTGCTGCAGCGGGAACGAAGCGGTGCTGAACACGTGCCCCTCGGCACAACGGACGACGGTGCGCTCCATCGAACCCATCAAGTCCCTTCCCCGACAAGTGGTGGACGAGACAGCCACATTAGGGGATCGCCACCCCCGCTCCGCGGAGGGCACTCCGGAGGGCGGCGCGGAGAAGGGCGCTTCGCCTGACATGCGGAATGGGGTACAGTGTGCAATGATGCGGCACTGATCATCAGGGCGGCATGTTTGCGGATGTAGTTTAATGGTAGAACATGAGCTTCCCAAGCTTATAGCGCGGGTTCGATTCCCGTCATCCGCTCTTGAACGAAGGCCCAGGTCAGAGACCTGGGCCTTCGTCGTCGTCCAGACCGCCTTGGGCGCCTTGCACCACCTGCCCTCTTTCCCTGCTCTCCCGCACCTTCTCCCGGGCCGCCGCACCATCCGGTCCAACCCGCCGGCCACCTCCTTCTGCCGGTCGTGGACCGAGTGCTGGTAGATCTGAGCTCCACCGCCATCGACGGCGGGAAGTCCTCGGGTTCGACTTCGCGCAGGACCAGGCGGGGGCCGGGATGGAGGTCTGGTGGCGGTGGAGTTCAGCACCTACGGCTACGACCATGTCCCGGCACAGCCGGCGGGCACTCGGGTCAGGTAGTGGGCTCTCGACTGACCGAGGAACTCGGTCCGGCAGCCCGAGACTCCGGGCCGTGCCCCGTCCGTGCCCTTCGGAGCCGTGAACAGCGGTCGACACGGGTACCACCAAGCCAGCAAGCAGCGCCGCATCAGGGGGCGTCGCAGGTCGGGCACCAGATGATCAAGCTCGGCGACGGTGATTCCCAGGCTTATGGGGCGGGTTCGATTGCCGTCATCCGCTCTTGAGCGAAGTCCCGGGTCACCGGCCTGGGCCTGCCTTGCCATCCAGACCTGTCCGGGGTTGTCACGCACTCCGCGGGCCCCGGCTCGGTCAGGCGAGGGCTCCGCGCAGGAGGATCGCGATGATGAAGTCCGGGGCCTGACGGGGGCCCATGTGGCCTTCGAGGGTCAGCTCCCACGCGGTCTCGGACAGGCCGCAGAAGGTGGAGGCGAGCCAGGTGGCCGGCATGTCCTTGCGCAGCAGGCCCGAAGCCTGGCCGCGTTCGACGAGCGAGACGGTCCGGTCGAAGACCACGTCGGCCCGGGCACTGGCCTCGGGCACGCCCAGGACGTCCGGCTCGACGTAGACGAGGTTCCACAGCTGGGCGAAGGGGACGTAGTCGTGCACGAGCGCGGTCAGCACCTGCTCCATGGGGGCGGTGTCGGCCTCGGCCCTGGCGAGGGCCTGCTCGCAGTCGTCCAGGATCTTCCCCGCCATCGCCTGGACCAGGTGCTGGCGGGTGGGGAAGTGGCGGACCAGGGTCGCGCGGCTTATGCCCGCACGCTTGGCGATGGTCTGCATCGACGCCGCTCTGTCCTTGGCGAGCACCGGGATCGCCGAGTCCAGCACCTCTGTCGCGTCTGTACGCATCGCCGAGAAGCTCCTATGCCTCTATTGACACACCGGTGTTTCAATTTATGCTGTGAAGTGTCAGCCTCATTGTACTGAAGAGGGGGTGCCACCCGTTGTCCAGAAGCCCCGTCCGCTCCGCGGCGACCGCCGTGGCCTGCCGCCTCTCCCCCGTTTCCACCGCTGCCGGTCGCCCCGCGCTCCCGCCGCGGATCGGCCTGGCGTCCAGCAGGAGCGCCGCCGGGCCGGCCCCGGTCGCCACCCCGCCCCCAGGGCGGCCGGGGCCGGGACTCCCGCACCCGTACCACTGAACCCGGACGCCCGGCCGGCCCACGCCGTGCCCGGTGGCGAGAGGTACGCGCCCGAGGCGCGGGCGCACCCACTCGGAGCCGATCCGGGCCCGCACGTCTTCTTCGACCGCGGCCAGGCTTCCGCACGGGGCGGAACGCCGACCGAGATTTCTTCAGAGACCCTGTCAGCTCGCAGATCGGTATGAAACATGACGATGCACCGTCGACGCTTCTTGCAGAGTGTGGGCCTCGGCCTGCCCAGCCTGGCCGTGCTGTCCGCCTGCGGGCCGGATGACATCGACGCCACCGCCGCGTCGACCCCCTCCGGCCGCACGGGGGTGATCGTCATCGGCGCCGGCATCAGCGGCCTCGCCGCGGCCCGGCACCTGGCCGACCAGGGCGAGGACGTCCTGGTCCTTGAGGCCCGCGACCGCATCGGCGGCCGCATCTGGACGAGCGACGCGTGGGACGGCGCACCGGTCGACCTCGGCGCATCGTGGATCCACGGCACTGACAGGAACCCGATCACCGCGCTGGCCGAGAAGGCCAAGGCCCGGACGATCGAGACCGACCCGGAGAGCAGCACCGAATACCTCACCGACGGCAGCGAGGCCGAAGGCGCCCGGGCTCAGGCGCTCGAACGCTGGCGGGACGAGACCGCCGACGCGCTGACCACCTACCAGGACAACCAGGACAGGGACGCGGCGATGCGTGGCGTCGTCGAACGCGCGCTGGGCTGGCCCGGGCTGCCGAACAGCGACAAAGCCATGATCAACAACGCGCTCAACGACTACGAGCACGAGTACTCGGGCGGCGTGCGCCAGATGTCGACCCTCTACTTCGACAGCGACAGCAAGATCAACGGCCCCGACGTGCTGTTCCCGGACGGCTACGCGCAGATCACCGACCTCCTCGCGGCCGGGCTGACCATCCGTACCGGACGCGTCGTCAAGCACATCGACTGGACCTCGCGCGGCGTGACCGTCGCCACCGCCAAGGGCACCTTCCAGGCCGACCAGGTGGTGGTGACGCTGCCCCTGGGCGTGCTGCAGAGCGGCGCGGTCACCTTCGGGCCCGGCCTGCCCGCGGCCAAGCGCGCCGCCATCGACAATCTCGGCATGGGGCTGCTCAACAAGTGTTATCTCCGCTTCCCCCGGAAGTTCTGGCCGGACACCGACTGGCTGAACTACGTGCCGGCCCTGGACAAGTACGGGCAGTGGGCGCAGTGGATCAACGTCACCCGCGTCAACGGCCAGCCGGTGCTGCTCGGCTTCAACGCCGCCGACTTCGGCCGCACGATCGAGAGTTGGGACGACGCCGAGATCGTCGACAGCGCCATGGAGACGCTGAGGACCATCTTCGGCAGCGGCATCCCCGCCCCGACCGGCTTCCAGATCAGCCGCTGGGCGTCCGATCCGTACGCACGCGGCTCGTACTCGTACAACAAGCTCGGCTCCTCGCCGGCCATGCGGGACCAGCTCGCGGCCGGCGTGAACGGCCGCGTGTTCTTCGCCGGCGAGGCGACCCACCGCAGTTCGTTCGCGACCGTTCACGGTGCCTACCTGTCAGGAATCCGCGCCGCCAAGGAGATCACGGACTGAGAGAGCCGGCTGTACGCAGGGGAAACCACGGGTCCTGTCCCCGCCGCACACACGGCGGGGACAGAGTCGTGTCCTAGGGAAACCGGCCCACCGAGCCTGGGCAGACCCCTCCTGGAAATCACTGCCGGATACGATCCGGGGCGATTCCGGACGCTGGCTTGAACCCGCCCTCGCCATCCCGTTCCGCCCGCTCGACCCGCACGGAGCCAGCATGACCGCAGAGCCCTTCGCCACCCCCCGGCCCTCGGCCTTCCAGGCGTTGTCCCCGGGCGACCCCCGCGAGATCGGCGGCTACCGCCTCAGCGCACGACTCGGAGCGGGCGGCATGGGCCACGTCTACCTGGCCCACACCCCGGGCGGGCGGCCGGTCGCGCTCAAGGTGATCCGGCCCGAGCTGGCCCAGGACCCCGAGTTCCGGTACCGCTTCGCCCAGGAGGCCGCCAGCGCGCGGCGTATCCACGGCCTCTACACCGCCCAGGTGGTCGACGCCGGCACCGACGCCGCCACCCCCTGGCTCGCCACCGCGTTCGTACCCGGTCCCTCCCTCCAGCAGGTCGTCCACCGCCACGGCCCGCTGCCCGAGCGGACCGTCCTGCTGCTGCTCGTCGGCATCGCCGAGGCCCTCCAGGCGATCCACGCCGCGGGCGTCGTCCACCGCGACCTCAAGCCCGCCAACGTCCTCGTCGCCGCCGACGGCCCCCGCGTCATCGACTTCGGCATCGCCCGCGCCGCCGACGCCGGCCCCCTCACGGGCACCGGCCTGCGCATCGGCTCACCCGGCTTCATGGCCCCCGAACAGGCCCTCGGGCGACCCGCCACCCCGGCCACCGACGTCTTCGCCCTCGGCGCCCTCATCGCGTACATAGGCTCCGGCACGCCGCCGTTCGGGGACGGGCCCGAGCACGCGGCCCTCTACCGGGCGGTGCACGAGGAACCCGACCTCTCCCGCCTCCCGTACGGACTGCACGAACTGGTCCGGCTCTGCCTGGCCAAGAACCCCGAAGAGCGGCCCAGCACCGCCTGGCTGATCGAAGCCGCCCGCCGCCACCCCGCCACCGGCGGCGAACTCCGCTTCTCCGACGGCTGGCTGCCCCAGCACATCAGCAGCGAACTCCACCGCCACACGGATCCTCCGGCCACGCCTCCGCCCGCCACCGTCCTCGACCCGGCCCGCGCGGTGGCCGATGCCCCGACCGCACACGCCCCCGCCGTTCCGGCGACGCACGAGCCGCGGTCGCCGGCCCCCGCCAGACGCAGAGCCACCACCTCCCCGCGGAGAGGCGCCCGCACCGCGCTCCTGACCACCGCCGCCCTCCTCGTCGGCGCGACGGCAACCTTCCTCCTGATCGACTCCGGCTACCTGGACACCTCCGACGCCCCCAGCGCCGCACCGGCCGGCAGCCCTGCCCCGTCCACCCCGCGGCCCGCCACCACCCACGGCTACACCGTCCCCTACACGAACGTCGAACTCACCTCCCCCGACTCCGACTACGAGATCGACCTGAGGACCGGGAAGGTGAGCCACGAAACCCCCGCCTGGTACCTGGGCCGCGAAGCCGGCGAGTTCTACGTCCCCGACGACAGCACCGCCTACATCGCACCGGACGGCGGCCCCCTCACCCTCCCCGACTGCCTCACCGGCCTCGACACCCAGCCCGCCTCGGCCCTGCCCTTCACCATCCTGCGCGCCGACCGCAGCTTCTGCGTACGCGCCTACGGCGGGCAGGACGTCGCCGTCATCCACACCCTCAACGCCCCCTCGGACGACGGCCCGGTGAAGGTCTCGATCACCTACTACCGCCGCGCTGCCTGAGCCCGGACCCGGTCCCGCGTGCAAAGCAGCGGGTTGCAGAACAAGGACCTGATCAAACGAGAGACCTCCCCCGTGCACGCGAAGGTCCTCATCGCCTCCCTCACCGAGCCGGGCCGTGAGCGGAGGGACGCGCCATGGCGCCTTGAGGCCGCGCCACCACTCGTGGGACGGACCGGCACGCGGTCGGTTGGGCCCATTGGCCCACTGGTCTGCCCTTCCGGGCTCTGTCGGCACCGTGCGGCCGCGCCGAGGATCGGAGGTGAAGGCAGGTCGCCTGACCAGGCGCGGAGTCCGGAGGCGAGGAGGCGAGGACGATGGACGAGCTCGGGCGGGCGGAGTGGTTCGCCATCGGCGTCACAGGCATGGCGCTGGCCGCGGCCAGCCATGCCGCGATCGGTGCGGCACACATCGCCAGAGAGATACTGCGGGCCCCGACCGGAAACCCCGGGTCGGACGGCTCGGAGTTCCAGGCGGACAGCGGCCCCGGTGGCTGGCTCCTGTTCGGCACCCTGATCATGGCGAGCGGGGCCATCTACCACTTGCTGGCCGGTGTCAGGACGGTCGTCAAGGAGGTCGTGCACGTGACGGCTCGATGACCGGTCCGACCCGACGCGGGCGACGACGCGGGCGACACGAAGCCGGGAAGTCGATGGCACCGGTTCGGTTCCCCCGTCCGCTCCACGGCAAAGCCCCAGGTCAGGGACCCGGGGCTTGTGCGTGTGGATTGCGCACCCTGCGCCAGCGGGACCGCGTCTGCTCGACGATGTTGTTCCACTGGCGGCTGACCTCGTCCTGGGAAGGGCGATGGCCCTGCCGGATCCGGGTGAGTTCGTCCCGGACCTCGCGCCCGATCGCCGCCGAGGCGACGACGACCAGCATGGCGCCGAAGAGGGTCGTGATCATTCCGAACACGGCGCCGGCAGGGCCGTACCGGGAGGCGTAGGAGTTGAACAGGGGCGGAAGGTAGACCGCCGCGCCCACCGAGTAGGCCGCGACCAGGACGCCCGCGGTGACCGCGAACGGGAGCAGGACCGGTCGGGTGAGTCGCTTCGCCGAGAGGATCCAGCCGCTCCAGAGGAGGAACGCCGTGGTGACCGGGGCCTCGCATGCGGCTGTCAGGAGGCCCAGCCGGCCCACGTCCACGACCGCGTAGAGCCACCCGATGAAACCCATGTAGCAGCTCAGGACGAGGATCCACCAGAGGCCGTTGCGCGTGTTCCGCACGCTGAGCGGCTTCAGTTCCCAGACCTGCTCGAACACGCGCTGGGCGGCGCGGGCGAAGCTCAGTGACGAGATGGCCAGGAAGACGATCCCGAACAGTCCGGCACTGGTACTCGTACTGCCCGTGGAGAACAGGGACCTGACCGACTCCGCTCCCGCCCCGGTGAGGCCGTAGCGGTTGATCACCCGGTCGGCCGCCTCACTGCCGAAGACACCCCCGCCCAGCACGGCGAGCGGCACCAGCGCGGTGAGCGCGCTCGATGCCAGGGCCATCGATCGGTCGAAGCCCACGACCTTCTGGAACCGGTTGATCACGCGCAGCACGAAGGCGGGACGCAGCCAGAACGTCAGTTGTCTCGTGAGGCGTTCGCGGTCGATTCCCGGCGTCCTGTCCTGCGTCGATGCCGTCCGTGTCTGGGGAAGCCAGACTAGGAACCGTTCGGGCGCGAGGCCGGCAGTGACACGCGCGCGGTCAGCCCAGGTGATGGGTGTCGTTGAGGGCCTGCACCGTGGCGGTGCCGTCCTCGGCGTACGTCACCGTGGACAGGGAGGCCGCCGCGACCTCCATGCGGAACAGGGTGTGCGGCGGGGCCTGGAGGGCGAGCCGGATCAGGGTTCTGACCGGGACGACGTGGGAGACGACCAGGACCGTGGCGCCGGCGTGCCGGGCCAGGAGCCCGTCCCGTACGGCGGCGACCCGGCGGGTGATCTGCCGCATGGTCTCGCCTGCGCCCGAGGGGGGAGCCTCGGGCGAGGCGAACCATGCGGTCAGGTCGTCCGGGTAGCGTTCGCGGACCTCGGCGAAGGTGAGGCCCTCCCAGGCGCCGAAGTCCGCTTCCCGCAGGTCCGGTTCGACCTGGACGCGCAGGCCGAGGCGCGCGGCCACGGGCTGCGCGGTCTCCTGGCAGCGCCGCATCGGTGACGTGACGACCGCCTCGATGCCGCCGCGGTGGGCGAGGGCGTCCGCCGCCGCCCGGGCCTGGCGCCGTCCGGCCGGTGAGAGTCCCGGATTGGATCCTCCGCTGCCGGAGATCCGCCGCTCCGGGGTGAGCAGGGTCTCGCCGTGCCGCAGCAGTACGAGCGTCGTCACGTCGCTCACTTCGCGGTCTGCGCGAAGTGGTCCCGTACGCAGTCGGTCTGCTTCTCCATGATGTCGATGATGCCCTCGACCACGCCCAGGTCGGCGTCCTCGGCGATCTCCAGGGTCCGCGACCAGTCGAAGAAGCTGCGGGCCGGGTCGTTGGTGATGGGGAAGACCCGGATGGTGGCCTCGTAGCTGGCGACGCCGCTGGTGGGGGCGACGGCCCGGTAGGACTGGGTCCTGTTGATCTCGTCGCGGGCGGCGATCTCCTGCTGGACGACCTTGCCGCTGAGCGTGAGCTTGAAGTCGTAGCGGGCCGGGACCGTCTCGACCGAGCCGCCCTCCACCCAGCTGACGTCCCGGTGGACGTCCAGGTCGCCGGGGGACACGATCTCCAGGATCTGCATGGCGTCGCGGATGGTCGCCCACACGGTGTCCGGGTCGGCGTCGAGGATGGTGGAGTGGTACATGGTGTGCTTGCGCTGGATCTTGCTCGGCATGGCGGGCTCCTTCTGGGGCTCTGACTAGGGCTCGGTCTAGGACGCGGTCCAGGACTCGGTCTTGGCGACGAGGTGGTTTCCGAGGACCAGGTAGTCGATCTCGGTGCCCATGAAGCAGTTCAGGGCGTCGACGGGGCTGCAGACGATGGGTTCGCCGGCGACGTTGAACGAGGTGTTGATCAGGCAGGGCGTGCCGGTGAGTTCGATGAACCTCCGCAGCAGCGCCGTGAGCCGCGGGGTTCCCTCGTCCGTCAGGGTCTGGATGCGGGAGGTGCCGTCCACGTGTACGGCGCCGGGGACGCGGTCCTTGTAGGCGTCGCGCACCGGGAAGACGAACGTCATGTGCGGGGAGCTGGTCTTGCGCCCCATGTCGAAGATCTCCGGCGCCTGCTCCTCGAGGACGAGGGGAGCGAACGGGCGGAAGGGCTCGCGGTGCTTGACCCGGGTGTTGATGATGTCCTTGATGTCGTCGAAGCCCGGGTTGGCGAGGATGCTGCGGTGTCCGAGGGCGCGCGGCCCGTGCTCGACCCGGCCTTCGAACCAGCCGATGACGACCTTCTCCGTCAGCAGCTTCGCCACCTGCTCGACGACCTCGTCGTCGTCCAGGCGTGAGACGGTCACGCGGCCGGCGAAGCCCTCCAGGGCCTCCTCGATCGCGGCCTCGTCGTAGGCCGGGCCCAGGTAGGGGGTGACGGGTGCGGAGGCGGCGAGGATGTCGGCGGGGGTGGTGCCGGGGTGGTCGAGCCAGGCGTGGGCCGCGGCTCCGATGGTGATGCCGGTGTCGGAGGCGCCGAAGCTGACCTGCATGTCCGAGAAGCGGGAGCCCTCGAACAGCGGGGTGTTGTTGAGGCAGTTGAGGGCGACGCCGCCTTCGAACAGCAGCCGGTCGAGATCCGTCCGCTTCTCCAGGTGGCGCACCTGGTGGGCGGTGGCCACGTTCAGCATCTGCTGCGCGGCGGCCGCGACGCGGGAGGTGTACTCGAGGGTGTCCTCGAAGGGCCCGAAGTACTCCTCGAACAGGGCGTCGTGGCTGTGCAGGTCGTCGGTCCGCAGGGGCTTGGTGAAGGAGTAGCGGCCGTCGTCGTGCAGCGTCAGCAGGTCGTCGAGGAACGGGTTCGGGCTCGGCGGTTCGGCGTACCCGGCCAGGCCCATCACCTTGTACTCGTCGTTGTTCGGGACGAAGCCGAGGAAGCGGGTGATGCAGGAGAACAGGGTGCCCATGGAGTACTGGGCGCCGATGACGCTGTCCTCGAAGACGGTGACCTTGCCGTCGCGGATCTCGCCCGTGAGGGTCGAGAAGCGCTCGGCGCGGCCGTCGCTGACGAGGAACGCGGCGTCGTTCATGCCGGCGAGGTAGTAGCCGGTCGTGGCGTGCGCCAGGTGGTGGGGCACGAAGCGGACCTTGGCCGGGTCGGGGCGGTGGCCGGTACGGGCCTCGAAGTCCGCGAGCATCGCCTCGTGGCTGACGACCTGCTCGAACAGGTCGGCCATGTCGCCCAGCAGGCGGGTCTTCGCGTCCTCCGCCAGCGGCGAGGTGCGGATGCCGTCCCGGATCTCGTCCATGACCTGGGGAGTCCAGTTCCATGGGAAGGCGAAGAGGTCGACGTCGTCGAACGTGATCCCGGCCTCCCTGAGGCACCAGTCGATCGCGTTCGCGGGGAAGTCGGTGGTCTTCTTCTCCCGGTTGAGGCGTTCCTCCTCGACGGCGGCGACCAGGCGGCCGTCGATCAGGACTGCGGCGGCGGCGTCGTGGCCCAGGAGGTAATGCTTGTTGATGCCGGTCGCGCCGAGGCGTTCGGAGAAGAACTCCGACACCCGGCTGAAACCATTACATCCGAGAACAATCACGGCAGTCTTTCCTGTTCTGGGGCTACTTGACGATCAGCAGGTCGCGGAGCCGCTGCCCGGCCGCCGGGGCCTGGCACAGGCCCGCGCCCGTGAATCCGGCCGCGTACAGGAAGCGGCGGGTGGGGTCTTCGCCGATGAAGGCGGTGTTGTCGGGGCTGGCGTCGAAGTCGCCGGACCACGCGCGGTGCAGGCCGATACCGTCCAGGGCGGGGAACACGGTGCCGAGATGGCCGGCGACGCGGCCGAGCCAGTCCTCGCGTGCCTCGCCGTCCTTGGGCGCTCCCATGGCGAGGAGGATGCGGTCCTTCCACGAGCGGATCCGCAGACCGGAGGCGGCGTGCATGGTCATGGGCAGCTCGGGGTGCCGCACGGGCGGGACGTCGGTGAAGAGCATCTCCATGACGCGGGGTGCCAGCGGCAGGTCGACCGACGCCATGGCCGCCACCTCGCCGGACCAGGGCCCGGCCGTGCACACGACGCTGTCCGCCCTGATGCTGCCCTGTGGGGTGTGGACGGTGTTGTCGTCGTCGATGCCGGTGACGGGCGTGTGGGTGAACAGCCGGGCGCCGTGGTTACGGGCTCCGGCCGCGTAACCGCGGACGATGTCGAGGCCGTCCACGTGGTACGCCTCGGGGTTCCAGGCGGCGGCGAGCACGGCGCGCTCGCTGATCAGCGGGTTGAGCTCGGCCGCCTCCCGGGCGCTGATCAGGTCGACCCGGACGCCGGCGGCCTGCTGGGCCTCCCGCTCGGCCTCGAACGCGGCGATCTGCTGTTCGTCGGTGAACAGCGCCATGAACCCCAGCCGCCGCAGGCCGAGGGAGGCTCCGGTGTGGCGGGCGAAGTCGTGATAGGCCTCCAGGCTGCGCACGGCCCGCTGTCCCGTGGCGGGATTGCCGGGGAAGTACGTGCGGACCATGCCCGCGGTGTGCGCGGACGCTCCTCCGCCGAGGCCCCCGCGCTCCAGCAGGACGGTGTCCAGGCCCGCTTCGGCGAGGTGGTGGGCGGCGGAGGTTCCGATCACTCCGCCACCGATGACGACGGCGTCGGCCCGGTCGGGCAGGGCGCTCGGGGTCCTCACCGGGCGACGCTCTGCTGACGCAGGTGGTCTCCGGTCTCCCACGGGTACAGCTGGAGGTTCCAGCCGCCGAGGCAGTTGATGTAGAGGGCCATCTGGCTGGTGACGGCGTAGAAGTCGTCGCGGTCGAGGTCGTCCAGGACGGCGAGGAAGCGCTGGGTGAACGCCCACAGCTTCTCCAGGCCGCAGTAGCCGAGGAACTCGGCCGGGACACCGACGAGGAGCCGGGTCATGTGGACGAGGGACTCCTTGGACATGCCCTGGACGGCGGCCCGGACGAGTCCGCCGTAGGCGGCGTAACCCAGCGGCCGGGTCTCGCCGTTGACGAACAGCAGGGTGGGCAGGACGGTCCCGAAGTTGCCGGCCCGGGACGGGATGATGCCCTGGTGGAGCTCGTCCAGCTCGACCGGGGGCGCGAGCCAGATCTTCTCGGTCTCGGCGAAGATGTCCGCGATCAGGCGGTCGGCTTCCGTGTGGGTGGCGTGGAGCATCGGAATGCGGTGGCCACCCGGCTCGCCCGCGCGGCGCACTTCGGCCACGATCTGCTTCTTCGTGGAGTAGACGGCGTCCCAGATCGCCGCCCCGGCCTCCCGCAGGGCCGGCATGTCCGCCGCCCGGATCCGGCCGACGGGGGTGGCCGGCATCGGCTCCGTCAGCGTGCCGTACTTGATGCCCAGGTGCTGCAGACCGGAGAGGAAGACGGTGCCGTCGGGGGCTTCGCGCCGGTCCGGGACCCGGGTGTCGTGCGGCGTGTGCAGCAGCGCGGGAATCGGCGACACGTGGTAGAGGTGCTCGCCCGCGATGAGGGCGTGCCCCTGGAGGCTCTGATAGGGCAGCGACTCCCAGAGGGCGTCGGCGAGTGCCGCGTTGCGGCCGTCAAGGTCGGCGGTGACCGTGATGCCCAAGTCCGGCCAGGAGATCTCTATCTGACGGCCAGGCAGCTTCTCGGACAAGGCTTTCCCCGTTCGTTGGTTCGGCTTGTCCGTGGAGTACATCGCCAACTGGCTTGTTTCAGTCAGGCGTTGAAAACATGAAACTCCGAGCGGCCTGGGCTGTTCGGTTCGTGCGTTTCTAGGGAACCGCAGCTCAGGCGCGCGAACGGGGCAGGCGGGGAACCGGGCGGCCGGCGAACCGGCAGGCGGGCGAACCGGGTTCAGACGAAGAGGAACGCGGTGGCGGTGGCCGCGCCCAGCGAGGCTCCGGCGATCGTCTGGGCCACCGTGTGGTAGGTCAGCGCGACCCGGGACCAGCACACGGCGACCGTGAGCGCGTAGGCGATCAGCCACCACGGCGAGTGCACCGCGGCCAGCAGGGCCACCACGGCCGAGGCCACGGCGGAGTCCACCGAGATCTTCCAGACGGTGTTCACCGCGAGCAGCCCGATGGTCATCACCCACAGGGCGAGCATCGCGACGAGGATGGGCGTCGGGGCCCCGCCGAGGAGCATGACCAGCGACCCGGTGCCGATGGAGCCGAGGATGACGAAGAAGATCGGCGCCCGCTGGGTCCGGTCGACCACATGGCGGTCGCCCCAGGTGCCCCGCTTGCGCTCCCACTCGATGTATCCGGCCGGGATCAGCCCGGCGCACAGGGCGCCGAGCAGACCCCACAGCAGGCCGGTCCAGTGACGGGCCGCGGCCAGGCCGATGCCGAGCATGCCCACGAGCAGGACGTTGCGGGGCTGCAGGACGTCGGTGACGACACGGGCGACGGCGGTGACGGCCGTACCGGCGGCGCGGACGCGGACGGCGCTCTCGTTCACGGCGCTCTCGTTCACGGCGCTCTCGTTCACGGCGCTGTCGTGCGCGGCGCTGTCGTGCGCGGCGCTGTCGTGCTCCGCGCCTTCGTTCACGGTGGTGTCGTTCACGGTGGTGTTCTCGGTGCTGCCGGTGGGGTTCACGCGCTGGGCTCCAGGCAGGACCGCAGCACGGCGCGGGCCCGCTGTGCGGTGACGGACTTGTACGCGGCGGCCACCCGTACCAGCCAGGCGACCTCGCCGTCCTGGTCGGTGGCGTGCTTGGTCTCGAAGGCGGCGGCCTTCCCCGCGGGGGCGCCTTCGGCCTTGGCGAGCAGGGCCGCCTTGATCCAGTACGCGTCGGCGAGCGACTCCCTGCCCGCACCGGCCTCCTTGGCGGCGGTCAGCAGGCTGTCGGGCACGTAGTGACGCAGCTTCTCGACCGCGTCCGCGATGTCGGCCGCCCAGCGGTCGACGCGCAGGTCCGCGGGGGTGTCGAAGCGGGTCAGTTCGCGGGTGAGCGAGGCCGGCGGGGCGAAGGGCTGGTCGGGGAAGGCCGTCATCAGCTCGCGCCACAGCGGATGCAGGTTCATCTGGGCCCGCCACAGCCGGGCCCGCCGCCAGCCCTTGCTGAAGGCGGGGATGGAGGCGCCGAGCGCGAAGAAGGCGAAGAGGACCAGCTGGGCCGCCTCGGTGGCCTCGTCGAAGGCCAGCGCGAAGCCGGGGCTCGGCCGGTCGAGCACGCTGATCCACAGGAACAGGGTCCGGCTGAGGGTGTAGCCGACGCCGATGAACATCGCGAAGGTCATCATGCCGAGGCCCACCCGGAGGTGGAGCAGCTTGGCGTCGGCCGTGGCGAGGGCCCACTGGTAGGCGCAGACGGCGGACGCGGCGCCCAAGTACAGGTAGAAGACGCTCATGTAGAGCGTGGCGCCCCACTGCCCGGCGTGTTCGGCCACGAACCGGTCCGCAGGGTGCGAGCGGTCCACCACCGTGAAGAAGAGCACGGTCAGGAGGACGAGGGTGACCACGGATGCCTTGGTGGCCACCTGCTGGACGAGCCGGGCGAACCGGACGTGCCGGGGGATCGCCCCGCCCTCCGGGAAGTGACCGTAGATGGCGACGATGTAGCTGAGGATCGCCAGGATGGCGATGGTGGCCGTGTAGTGCTTGATCAGCACCGCGAGGTCGATGACGGGGCTGTCGTTGAGCCCTATCCGGACCACGCGGGTCTTGGTCCACAGGGCGACGGCGAAGCCCGCGTAGCAGCCCCACAGGGCGCGGCGGCGCTTGTCCTCCTCGTCGCCCCAGAGCGCGGCCGGCATGCGCCACAGGGCGACGGCAGTCATCAGACCGGCGATGAGGTAGCCGGCGAGGTCGAGGGCGGTCACGTGAGTTCCTCGGGGGTCTTCTGCGGGGCAGGGGTGGGGGGCAGGTGCGGTGGGGGGATCGGCTGCGCCACCGGGGGCGCTACGGGCGGCGGAAGAACAGGTCGCGGAAGAACGTGTCGCGGAAGAACGAACGGCGGCGGTGGGCCACGGGCCGGGAGAGCGAGTTGGCCAGCCGTCCGACCATGTCGTCGCTGGTCACGTCCCTGGCCATGCGGGGGATGAGGGAGGCGCCGAACTCGGCGATCCGCTCGTCGTGCGTGTCGTACTGGGCACGGGCCTGGACCGTGTCGGAGGAGAGCACCCGATTGATCAGCGAGGTGTCGAACACCGGCAGCAGCTTGCGCAGCTGGTCCGCGTCCAGGCTGGTGCCGTGGTCGAACCACTCGTGGCACAGCTCGTGCAGGATCACGTGCTGGGTCTGGTACGGGGTGGGGCGGCGCCGGTAGAGCACGTAGCTGGTGGTGCCGGACTTCAGACGCAGGCCGCAGGCCGCGTTGACGCGCGCCAGCCGTTCGGGGAGTTCCTGGAGGACGATGGTCCGGCCACGAGCCGCCTCCATGTTCGCCACCAGGCCCTCGATGGTGAAGGGGGCCGGGATGGGAAGGTCAGCCAGCCCGGCTTCACATTCTTTACGCAGTTCGCGCAGGGACATGGGGGCCTCTTGATCGTCGGCACGCGTGCGTGACATGCGCTCGGCGAGTCTAGCCAACGCCGAACACACGCACGGAGCCGCGTCGGACCCGCGTACGAACCCGCGCACGGAGCCGCGTCGGACCCGCGTACGAACCCGCGCACCCGGCCGCGTACGACCCCGCGGACGGAGCCGCGTACGGCCCCCCGTACGCCCGGGCCTGCCAGGGCCTAGCTCCCCGGCTCCCCGGGCGCCTCCGTCCCGTCCTCGGGCCGCTGCTTCGCCTTGGTGTCCGCCAGCAGGGAGAGCGCGAACTCCAGCAGCTCCGCCGGCAGCCCGTCGTCGTCGACACCGCGGCCCGCCACGCCGCTGATCTCGCCGGTGCGCCGCTTGGCGAGGAACTGGAGTCCGGCGACCACGTCGCCGACGACCTCCGACTCCTCCTTGAAGAACCGCCAGTCCACGCCGAAGCCCAGCCCGAGCGCCTTGAGGATCTCCTCGGAGGGCTGGGTGACCTTCCCGGCCAGGATGTTCGAGAAGTAGCTGTGGGAGAGGGAGCCGCCGCGCTCCTTGACCAGCTCGGAGAAGGTCCGCCCGGACACCTTCTGGCCCGGGAAGGTCTTCTCCAGCATGTACTCGACCTTCTGCTGCAACGACTGCAGTTCAGGTACGTGCTCTTCGCCGATGTCCATCCCGTTACCCACGTTCGCATCATGCACCGGCGCAAGTGCCGGGCTTGCGTAAACACTCTACGTCACTGTTAACTGCAAAAAACACGGTCCGGGGACCACAGGGGAGTCCCCGGGCCGTGTGCCACACCCGTGCTTGTCGCCCGCACATGTCGACTTAAGGGTGTAGCCCTTCGCGACGGGGGATGCACGAAGGGCTACCCGTGCAGTATGCCAGCCACCCACGGGCCGCTTCACGGCAGGCGACCTGGAGTTTGTCACCTTGCCGCTTGCTAAAGTGAACGGCCGTACGCAGGAACACACGTACGAACGGCGCGACGAGAGCGGGGGCTCAGGATGCGGGACGCCGACCACGCGGGCGGTGCGGCCGACGCCGGCAACTCCGGTCTGAAGTACACGGAGGACGGCCTCACCAAGCTGGCCGACGACCTCGACGCGATGCAGGGCTACCTGGAGAAGCAGACCCGCCGCATGGACGAGGTCGTGGACGCGATCGCCGCGGGCTGGCAGGGGCCCACCGCCACCGCGTACCGCTCGCTGCACCGCGGAGTGGCCGAGGACGCCGTGCGAATCCGTCAGGTACTGGCCCTCCTCGAAGCGGCCATGCGCGCCTCGCGCGACGGATTCACCGAGCAGGAGCTCGACGTCCTGGCGCAGCTGCGGCAGGTGCAGCAGGGCGAGGACGTGGCCGCCGCCGCCCGCGAGCTCACCGTGCCCGATCCGGCACCCGCGCCCGCGCCGAGAAGCCGCCTCGCGGACCTCTGAGCCGTACCTCTGAGCCGTACATCCGCCACCGACAGTTGCGACCACGGGGGATCAGCACCATGCCGGAACCGGGAGACGACCGGATCACCGTCGACTTCGCCACGCTGCAACGCCTTTCGGGCGACCTGGAGGACATCCTCCGCACCCTCAACGAGAAGCTCGACACGCTCTACGGGCGGGTCGCCAAGGTCGTCGTGACCTGGGAGGGCGAGGCGCGCGAGACGTTCATCGACGAGCTGGACAAGTGGAGCCACCAGGCCGACGACCTCAAGGCCGCGCAGGCGTGGCTGCACGAGGTCGTGACCAAGGGGCACCTCAACTACGCGGCGGCCAACCGCTCCGTGCTCGAAGGCTGGGGAGGCGGCGCCTGATGGCCACCCCCGCGCCGGGCGGCTCCGGCACCATCGACGTCAAGCCGAGCGACCTCTGGGCGGTCTCCGGACGGGTCGCCGAGCAGCAGGACTTCCTGATGCGCGGCGCCCACAAGCTCCTGGAGGAACTGGGCAAGTACCCGGACGCCGGCGGCGCCGGCACCGAGGCCGAGAAGTTCGCGCAGGCGTACAAGAAGATCGGCGACCGCTGGCTGGAGGTCTGGGGCCGCTCCGTGCTCAGCGTCGGCGGCGTCGCCGTCGGCTTCACCGAGACGGCCAACGCGTACACCAAGGCCGACGCGGCGTCCCACCCGCAGCCGGGCAAGGCGCCCGAGCAGCGCCCGCGGCCCGCCGTCGTCGACAAGGACCCGAAGTTCGGCGCCGTACCCGACATCAAGTGGGGCGACGACGACGGCGGCGACGACTTCCTGCGCGGTCTGCTCGAACAGCTCCCCGAGATCGTCCGGGACGTCCTCCACCCGCTGTGCAAGCACGTGTTCCGGGTCGGCAAGGTCGCCGACGTCTACCCCTTCCCGCAGCAGCACTACCTCAACTCCCTGTGCCACAGCTGGATGAACGTCTCCATCGTGGGAACGCTCGTCGCGGACCAGCTCACCCAGGCCGTCGGCACCATCACCAACCACCAGCAGGCCGACTGGGAAGCCGCCATGCGGACCTTCTGCAGCGCCCTGTGGGGCGCCACGGCGTGGGGGCAGCAGCGGGTCGGCTACCAGTGGGGGCAGACCGCCAACTCCGGCCCGGGCACGCCCCGCCTGCCCACCGGCAGCGAGCCCGTCCTGGCCGTCCTCAAGGACACCGCCGACAAGGTCGCGACCATCCTGCGCGAGTACGCGGAAGCCGCCGTCGACCTCAACCGCGACGTCTACGACGAGCTCGAACGCGCCATGCTGAAGGCCGCCAAAGAGATCCTGGAGGATCTGGAGAAGCCCAAGGACGTCAAGAGCATCATCGGCACCGTCACCTCCGTGGTCAGCAAGGGCGCCAGTCTGCTCCTCTCGTTCGACGTCAAGACCGTCTTCAACCTCGACACGGCCAAGCTGAACCGGATCGTCGACACGTACACCGGCAAGCTGAGCGGCCTGACCACCCGCATGGAGGCGCTGAAAGAGCCGCTGGACGAGGCGTTCCTGAGCGCGCCCAAGTTCGAGGCCGGCGAGGCCCGTGCCTACGGCTTCGGCGCGCGGGCCCTGGAGGAGTTCAAGGACTCGAAGGTCTGGCTGAAGGTCGACTCGAACGGCAACTACGACCTGAACCTGGCCGCCAACGAGTACATGGGCGACGGCCACACCCTCGACAAGCACGTCGGCAAGACGGACGAGCAGCTCGCGCAGCGACTGCGCGACCAGCAGGGCAGCGGCCCGACGCAGGCATGGCCGTACGGCAAGCCGAAGATCGGCAGCTCCTCCGCGTTCCCGAGCTACCAGCGGGCGGAGGAGCTGACGGAGTACAACCTCAACCAGAACAAGGCCGCCATCGAAGCGTGGATCAAGGGTCCGCCTCCGCCGGCCGACGGCGCCGTCGAGCCGTTCTACTCGACAGCGCCCAACGGCGAGACCAGCGGCCGCAGCGTCAGCAAGCAGCCGACGGACCCCAACGACCCGATGACCGGGTACAAACAGGGAGGACTCAATGCCAAGGCGGAGGACGTGACCGGTATCGACACGCGCATCAGGTACGACAGCAGTCGCACCCCGCCGTTCACGGTGATGACGTCGATGCCCTACAAGCCCTAGCGCTCCGCCGAGAAAGGCCAGCACCGCATGTCCGTCGACCAGACGTCCTGGGAAGCCGCGGTACGTCACCTCTACGAGGACGCGTACCCGTACGACGCCACGGGTCCGCGCTGTCACGAGGACTGGATCCTCGACGTCCTCGCGCTGATGGCCCGGGCCGTCCCGGACCCGCGGGGCTGGACCGGGCTCGACGACGCGGCGCAGGACCCGGAGCGCGAGGGGTTCCCCACGTACCCCTTCGCCGTACACCCCCCGGAGTACATCGCGCCGCGCCTCCAGGAGATCGACCGGGCCAGCGCCGAGAACCTGCTCCTGGCCCTCACGGACGACCGCTGCACCCTGTCCAACCTACGGCGCTTCACCGAGAGCGAAGAGGAGCTGCGGGCGATGGCGCGCACGATCCTCGCCCGATACGGGGACGAGGCCCGCTATCACACCAACGTCAACAAGCCGGGCCACGTACGCGGCACGCTCGACTTCACGACGCCGAACTGGGCGTACAACCCGCTCAGCGTCTACACGGAGGACTACGGCCTGATCGTCGTCACGGACACCGAGGTCGCCATGTTCTGGAACTTCTCCGACTACTGAGCCGGCCGCCGATCCGGCCGCCGATCCGACCACCGACCCGACTACTGGCAGGATGCCCCCGTGCTGACCCGCTCCGCCTCCTACCCCGACCGGGAGACCGCCCACTGGGCCACCCAGCAGGTGGTCACCGCCAACGAGCAGGCCATCCACCGCTGGCTCGCCCAGGGCACCCGGGCCCGTCTCACCATCGAGGCCGCCTGGCCGTCCCGCGAGGAGCCCGTGGGCCGCGTCCAGCTGGCCGGCGACCTGCTGGCCGGGCTCGGGCCCGTCGACGTCCGCGCGGCGCGCGTGGTGCTGCGGCGCGAGCCGTCGAGTCCGCACGGCTTCGTCGTCAAGACCACCGTTCCGTTCTACCTGTAGGGGCCGTACGCACATGTCCATGAAGCCCCTCGAACACGACCGCCGGTACGGCGAGCTGGACCAGGTGATGCGCGCGTACCTGGGACAGCCGGCCGACGACACCCCGGAGCGGCGCAGCCGCGCCCTCGACGCGTACCTCCGCCACACCTGGCACACCCGCCCCTCGGCCGTCGCGGAGGCGGAGCGCCAGCTGCGCGCGTACAGCCAGAACCCGCCGGGCCGCCTCCGGCACAGCCTGGGCGAGTTCTACGCGATCCCGGACACCGGACTGCCCCAGGCGGCGATCGGCGACTGGCTGACGATCCTCGCCGACCACCTGAAGCGCAGCATCGAGGAGGGCGACGTCCCCGAGCCGGCGTCGCCGCAGACGCACTGGGAGTGGCACGTGCGCTTCCCGGAGACCGCGCAGCTGCTCGGCGGCTGGTTCTCGCAGGACGTCGTCGACGAGTTCCCCGACCACGACGCCGCCGTCGCCGACTACGCCGCCACCACCCACCCCCAGCTGGTCGCCCGCCTCGTGGGCGAGCTCCACGAGCTGCTCGCGCTGCCCCTGGACGAAGCGGACTACGCGCTGGCGGCCGCCGAACTCGGCATGGAGGTCGACCCGCCGGAGCCGTTCTCGCACGGCGCGTGGTTCCTGGCGGTGGCGACGACGCTGTCCGGGTCCTGACCGCCCGCGGTCGAGCCCCGGTGGGGGCACCCGCGGTGAACCCGGCCGCCCGCAGGCCCCACCATGGGTGTCGGCAGAACCCCGGCGAAGGGAGGGCCCGCCATGGGCCGTTGGAACGACTACCTCGGTACCCGCCACCCCGACGGCACCACCGCACCGCTGCCGTCCCCGGAGGTCCGCTGGGCGCTCCTCGCCCTCAACGACTCGGACGTGCCCTTCCGCGTCCGCGAGGGCATCGGCCAGGAAGGCGACCTCGTCGCCGAATGCCGCCTCCCCGCGCTCCGCGTCCGCCTCGTCACCCGCATGCGGCTGGCCCCCGACACCCACGAGGTCCGCGCCCTCGACGAACGCTGGGAACTCACCGCCTCCACGGCCACCCGCGGCGAGTACTCCCGCGGCCCCGCCAACACCGTCTACCGCGTCTGGGGCACCCGCCCCGGCCCCGACGGCCGCCGCCACCGCTTCGAGACCTTCCGCTTCGACACCCGCTCGATGAAGGACCCGCTGCGGCAGGCGGTGCTCGACGCGGGATGGACGTGGCGGGGAGTGCTGCTGCGGCTCTGACGCAGACGCATACCGGCTTTCCCGCATACCGCCGGTCGGGCGATACGATGCGCCATCGCGACCAGCCCTTTCACAAGATCTGCACTGGGGGATCCGACAGATGAACGTCCCGCGCACACCCACGGTCTCCATCGTCATCCCCGTCTACAACGCGATGCCGTACCTGCGGCTGACGCTGCAGTCGATCGAGCAGCAGACCATCGGCCTGGACGCGATCGAGGTCGTCGCCGTCGACGACGGGAGCAGCGACGGCAGCGGGGAGACGCTCGACGCGTGGGCCGAGGCGCATCCCGGCGTCATGAAGGTGATCCACCAGGAGGCGTCGGGCGGTCCGAGCAGGCCGCGGAACGTGGGTCTGGACAACGCGACCGGCACGTACGTGTTCTTCGTGGACGGGGACGACTCGCTGGGCCCCGAGGCGCTGGAGCGGCTCGTCGCGATGGCGGAGAAGAACGGTGCGGACACCGTGCTCGCCAAGCTGATCGGGGTCGGTCGGCGGGTGCCGAAGGCGGTCTTCGCGAAGAACGTCGACAAGGTCGACCTGTCCAAGGGCGACGCGTACTACACGCTGATGCCGTTCAAGCTGTTCCGCCGCGAGATGATCGAGAAGCACGGGATCCGCTTCCCGGAGCACATGCGGATCAGCGAGGACCAGCACTTCGTGGCCCGCGCGTACCTGCACAGCAAGGTCATCTCCACCGTCGGCGACTACGACTGCTACTACGTCGTGAAGCGGGGCGACGAGGGCAACATCACCGCGGGCGGCATCGACTTCACCATCGCCCTGGAGCAGGCGGACGAGATGGTGGCGCTGGTCACCGGGCTCACCGAGCCGGGCGCGCTGCGCGACCACCTCGTCGGACGGCACGTCAACGTGGAGATGATCCGCCGTTTCGACCAGCGGTTCCTCGACGCCGACGCGGAGGAGCGGGCGCGGATGGTCGAGCTGGCCGGCCCGTACGCGCAGAAGTGGATCACGCCCGCGATCCTGGCCAAGATGCCGGTGAACGAGAAGCTCGTCGCGCACTGCCTGCGCGAGGGGCTCGTGACGGAGCTGGCCGAGGTCGTCGCCTGGCAGCTCGCCGGACGGCCGGGCAAGGCCGTGGTGAAGGACGGCAAGGTGTACGCGGCGCCGCCGTTCCCGGCCGCCGACTCGCCGGTGTACGAGGAGCTGTGCGACATCACCGGCGCCGCGCTCGGCGCCAGCCCGCGCCGCCGCGTCGACAGGCTGGCGTGGCGCGGCACGGTCCTGGACCTGGCCGGTTACGCGTACATCGACATGGTCGACACCGACGACCTGGTCACCGAGGTCGTCCTCAAGCACGCCGACACCGGCCGCGAGATCGCCGTGCCCGTCGAGCACCTGCCGTCGCCGCACATGACGGTGAGCCGCGGCAAGGAGACGTACGACTACGGGCGCTCCTGCTTCCGCGTCTCGATCGACCTGGCCGACGTCGACGGCGGCGCCGCCCTGCCCAAGGGCGACTGGCACCTCTCGCTGCGCTGCACCGCGCAGGGCCTCACCGCCCGCGGCGAGCTCGGCACGGCCCTCGGCGGCAAGGTCAGCAAGCGGGCCGACGAGCACGCCGTGTCGCTGCCGGGCGCCGGGAAGAGCGGCGCGAAGAAGCTGCACACCGTACGGATCGGGCCCCGCGACGGCAAGCTGGTGCTCCAGCTGAAGCCGGCGCCGTCCGCCGTCTCCGCGTACGCCTTCAGCTTCGGCTGGAAGGCCGCCCGCGCCGTCCGCAACCGCATCAACTGGAAGTAGGGGGGGCGGGGCTTCCGTGGTGCTGCGCTGCGCGGTCCTCGACGACTACCAGGGCGTCGCCCTCACCTCCGCCGACTGGGGCCCCCTCGACGGCCGCGTCGAGGTCCGCGTCCTGCGCGAGCACCTCGCCGACCCCGACGCGCTCGTCGCCGCCGTCGAGGACTGCGAGATCCTCGTCGTCATGCGCGAGCGCACCCCGCTCGGCGCCGCACTCCTCGCCCGGCTGCCCAGGCTCCGGCTGGTCGTCACCTCCGGGATGCGCAACGCCTCCATCGACGTGGCCGCCGCCCGCGCCCGGGGGATCACGGTGTGCGGCACGGCCAGCGCGTCCGAGCCGCCCACCGAGCTGACCTGGGCGCTCATCCTGGGGCTCGCCCGGCAGCTGCACACCGAGAGCCGGGCCGTCCGGGAGGGCGGGCCCTGGCAGTCGACGGTCGGGACCGACCTGGCGGGCCGGACGCTCGGCCTCGTCGGGCTCGGCAAGATCGGCGGCCGGGTGGCCCGGATCGGGCTCGCGTTCGGGATGGACGTGGTCGCCTGGAGCCCGAACCTGACCGACGAGCGGGCCGCCGAACACGGCGTACGACGCGCCGCCGACCTGCGCGAACTGCTCGGCGCCGCCGACTTCGCCTCGCTCCACCTGGTGCTCTCCGAGCGCACCCGCGGCCTGCTCGGGGAGACCGAACTGCGCGCGATGCGCCCCGGCGCGTACCTCGTCAACACCTCCCGCGCGGGCCTCGTCGACGGCCCGGCGCTGCTCCGCGCGCTGCGCGAGGGATGGATCGCGGGAGCGGGCCTCGACGTGTACGAGACGGAACCGCTGCCCGCCGACGACCCGCTGCGCACCCTGCCGAACGTGCTCGCGCTGCCGCACCTCGGGTACGTGACGGAGGGCAACTACGGCCGCTACTTCGGGCAGGCGGTCGAGGACATCGAGGCGTTCCTGGCGGGCGCGCCGGTGCGCGAGCTGGCGTAACGAGGCCCAGACGCCCGCAGACGCCCGTGGGCGCGCCGGTGCGCGAGCCGGCGTGACGGGGCGGGAACGGCCCCGGGCGCGCGTCAGCCCCGTACGCGCCCGGACCGGGCGGCCCCGGCGGGCCGTACCACCCGGGTCCGGGCGGGCCCGGTGGCCCGGGGGGTCCCTGGGGCCCGCTCCCGCC
>NZ_JBSGIW010000102.1:0-24473 GCF_053605265.1 Streptomyces sp. NPDC003943
ATGGACCTGGTCGACTACCAGGAGTCCGTCTTCGCCGCCATCGCCGAGGAGTTCACCACCTACGCCTCCGAACTCGGCGTCCCGGAGATCACCGCGATCCCGATCTCGGCGCTGGCCGGTGACAACGTCGTGGAGCCGTCCGCCAACATGGACTGGTACGGCGGCCCGACGGTCCTGGAGCACCTGGAGACGGTCCCGGTCAGCCACGACCTGACGGCCTGCCACGCGCGCTTCCCGGTGCAGTACGTGATCCGTCCGCAGACCGCCGAGCACCCGGACTACCGGGGCTACGCGGGCCAGATCGCGGCCGGCGCGTTCCGGGTCGGCGAGGAGATCACCGTGCTGCCGTCCGGCAGGACGTCGACGATCACGGCGATCGACGCGCTCGGCGAGCCCGTGGACATCGCCTGGGCGCCGCAGTCGGTCACCATCCGGCTCGCCGACGACATCGACATCTCCCGCGGCGACCTGCTCGCGCCGTCCGGTGACGCCCCGGCGACCAGCCAGGACGTCGAGGCGACGGTCTGCCACGTGGCGGACCAGCCGCTCACGGTGGGCCAGCGGGTGCTGCTCAAGCACACCACCCGCACCGTCAAGGCGATCGTCAAGGACATCCCGTCCCGGCTCACCCTGGACGACCTCTCCCAGCACCCGAACCCGGGTCAGCTCGTCGCCAACGACATCGGCCGGGTCAAGGTGCGCACCGCCGAGCCGCTCGCGCTGGACTCGTACGCGGATTCGCGCCGTACCGGCTCGTTCCTGCTGATCGACCCGGCCGACGGCACCACGCTCGCGGCCGGCATGGCGGGCGAGTCCTTCGCCACCGCCAAGGCCGTCGAGAAGACGGTCGACGACGAGGAAGGCTGGGACTTCTGATGACGGGTCAGGGCTTCTGGGTCACCTTCGCGAAGGAGGGCGGCCGGGTGGGCTCCGGTGCCCTCGGCGCGGGCCGGGGAGGTGTCGCGCGATGTGCGTGCTGACCTCCGTGCGCCGCTGCGGCGGCGCGATGCCGCTCCACCCGCCCGTCCTCGGGCGACGACATAAACGCAGACTTCACTGACACAGATCGAGGGGAACACCTCCCGTGCCTGCCACCACTCGTACCACCCTGCGCCGCGGCCTGGCCGCCGCCGTCGCACTGCCCCTGCTCGTCGGGGCGCTCGCCTCCTGCGGCTACGGCTCCGCAGCCAAGAACGACGAGAAGAAGGTGGCCGCCGAGGGCAAGAAGCTGTCGGCCGACGCCGTACGGCTCGGGTACTTCCCCAATCTCACGCACGCCACGGCCCTGGTCGGTGACAACGAGGGCATCTTCCAGAAGGAGCTGGGCGGCACACAGCTGAAGGTCTCGACCTTCAACGCGGGCCCGTCGGAGATCGAGGCGCTCAACGCCGGCTCGATCGACATCGGCTTCATCGGCCCCTCGCCGTCCATCAACGGCTACACCAAGTCCAAGGGCAGCAACCTCCGCATCATCGGCGGCGCGGCCTCCGGCGGCGTGAAGCTCGTGGTCAACCCCGCGAAGATCAAGACCCTGGACGAGGTCAAGGGCAAGCGGATCGCCACCCCGCAGCTCGGCAACACGCAGGACGTGGCCTTCCTCAACTGGGTCTCCGAGAAGGGCTGGAAGGTCGACTCCCAGAGCGGCAAGGGCGACGTCTCGGTCGTCCGCACCGACAACAAGGTGACGCCGGACGCCTACAAGTCCGGTGACATCGACGGCGCCTGGGTTCCGGAGCCGACCGCGTCGAAGCTGGTCGCCGAGGGCGCGAAGGTGCTGCTCGACGAGTCCGACCTGTGGCCGGACAAGAAGTTCGTCATCACGAACATCATCGTGTCGCAGAAGTTCCTGAAGGAGCACCCGGACGTCGTCGAGGCGGTCCTGCGCGGCTCGGTGAAGACGAACGACTGGATCAACGCCAACCAGGACAAGGCGAAGGCGTCCGCCAACGCCAAGCTGAAGGCGCTGTCCGGCAAGGCGCTCGGCGACAAGGTGATCGACGGCGCGTGGCCGTCGATCCAGTTCACCGACGACCCGCTGGCCGCCACGCTCCAGGCGCAGGCCGACCACGCCGTCAAGGCCGGTCTCCTCAAGCAGCCCGACCTGAACGGCATCTACGACCTGAAGCCGCTCAACAAGGTCCTGAAGGCCGCGGGCAAGCCCGAGGTCTCCGACGCCGGTCTCGGCGTGAAGTAACCAGATCGCAGCCCGAGTTCAGGTCTCCCAGGAAGGTGACGCACATGGCCACGACCACGACGCTCGCCAAGGCCGAGGACCGTGTCGGCCCGGCCGCGGTCGGCCACGCCGCGCGCATCGCGCACGTCTCGAAGTCCTTCGGCGGCCCCGCCGGCGGCCAGCTCGTCCTCGACGACATCTCGCTCGATGTCGCGCCGGGCGAGTTCGTGACCCTGCTGGGGGCCTCGGGCTGCGGCAAGTCCACCCTGCTCAACCTGGTCGCCGGGCTCGACCGGCCGTCCGCGGGGTCCATCGAGACCCCCGGCGGCCGGCCGGCCCTGATGTTCCAGGAGCACGCCCTCTTCCCGTGGCTCACCGCGGGCAAGAACATCGAACTCGCCCTGAAGCTGCGCGGGGTGCCGAAGGCCGAGCGCCGCCCGGAGGCCGAGCGCCTCCTCGAGCTCGTCCGGCTCGGCGGCTCGTACGGCAAGCGGGTGCACGAGCTGTCCGGCGGCATGCGCCAGCGCGTCGCCATGGCCCGGGCCCTCGCCCAGGCCAGCGACCTGCTCCTGATGGACGAGCCGTTCGCCGCGCTCGACGCCATCACCCGGGACGTGCTGCACGACGAGCTGACCCGGATCTGGCGCGAGACCCGGCTGTCGGTCCTGTTCGTCACCCACAACGTGCGCGAGGCCGTGCGCCTCGCCGAACGGGTCGTCCTGCTCTCCTCCCGGCCCGGCCGCATCGCCCGGGAGTGGACCATCGACATCCCGCAGCCGCGCCGCATCGAGGACGCCGACGTCGCCGAGCTGTCCCTCGAGATCACCGAACACCTGCGTGGGGAGATCCGCCGTCATGGCCAGCACTGAGACCGTCTCCGACGGCGTCGAGGACGCCGCCAAGACCGACGACCTCGCCGGCCTGGAGGCCGGGCTCGACGCCCTGGACAGCGTGCAGGTCCGCCGGGTCCCGGTGCGCGACGTCCTGCTGAAGAAGATCCTGCCGCCGGTCCTCGCGATCGTGCTCGTCCTGGTGGTCTGGCAGCTCCTGGTGACCGCCAAGGTCGCCGACGAGGGCAAGCTGCCGTCGCCGGGCGCCGTGTGGGACAGCCTGCAGACGATGTGGCTGGAGGGCACGCTCCTCGACGTGCTGTGGACCAGCGTGTCGCGGGCGCTGCTCGGCTTCCTGCTCGCCCTCGCGATCGGCACGCCGCTGGGCCTGGTCGTGGCCCGGGTCGGCGTGATCCGCACGGCGATCGGCCCGATCCTGTCCGGCCTGCAGTCGCTGCCCTCGGTCGCCTGGGTGGCGCCGGCGGTGCTGTGGCTCGGCCTCAACGACAGCATGATGTTCGCGGTCATCCTGCTCGGCGCCGTGCCGTCCATCGCCAACGGCCTGGTCGCGGGCGTGGACCAGGTGCCGCCGCTGTACCTGCGGGCCGGCAAGACGCTCGGCGCGACCGGCCTCAGGGGCGCCTGGCACATCGTGATGCCGGCCGCGCTGCCCGGCTACCTCGCGGGCCTGAAGCAGGGCTGGGCGTTCTCGTGGCGCTCGCTGATGGCGGCGGAGATCATCGCCTCCTCGCCCGACCTGGGCCTGGGTCTCGGCCAGCTCCTGGAGAACGGCCGGAACAACTTCGACATGCCGGGGATCTTCCTGGCGATCATCCTGATCCTGCTCGTCGGTGTCGCCATCGACCTGCTGATCTTCAGTCCCCTGGAGCGCGCGGTGCTGCGCCGCCGCGGCCTCCTGGTGAAGGGCTGACCATGAGTGCGCCGGTTCTCCTCGTCGTCGCCCACGGCAGCCGCGATCCGCGGCACGCGGCCACCGTCCAGGCGCTGGTGCGCCGGGCCGGCCTGCTGCGGCCGGGGCTGCGCGTGGAGACGGCGTTCCTGGACTTCAACCTGCCGTCGGTGACCGGGGTGCTCGACCGGCTCGCCGCGGAGGGGGTGCGGGAGGTGGTGGCGCTGCCGCTGCTGCTGACCCGCGCCTTCCACGCCAAGGCCGACATCCCCGCCGTCCTGCGGCAGGCGCCGCCGTCCCTGACGGTCCGCCAGGCGGAGGTCCTGGGCCCGTCGCCGCTGCTGCTCGCGGCGGTCGAACGGCGGCTGTACGAGGCGGGGCTCACGCCCGCCGACAAGAGCACGACCGGGGTCGTCCTGGCCTCGGCGGGCTCCACCGACCCGGAGGCGATCGCAGTGATCGCAGAAACGGCGCGGGAGCTGCGGCGCACCGGTTGGTGCTCCGTGCGGCCTGCGTTCGCCTCCGCATCTCTTCCGCGCCCGGCCGAGGCGGTGCGGGCGCTGCGCGCCGAGCCGGGCGTCCGCCGCGTCGCGGTGTCCCCGTACGTGATCGCCCCGGGCCGGCTGCCGGACCGCATCGCGTCGGGCGCGGCCGAGGCGGCGGCCGACGTCCTGGCGGACGTCCTCGGTCCGTCGCCCGAGCTGGCGCGGCTGCTCCTGGAGCGGTACGAGGCGGCGGCTCAGGGCATGGCTCAGGGCCTGCGGCCGCTGAGCGCGAGGGCCCTGGTGAAGGACGGTGCCCCGGCGTCCGCCGGCACGGGCGCGTCGAACCCGTCGTACTCCCGGTACATCTCGGCGTAGCGCCCGACCACGTCGAGCACATAGGCGCCGGTGTCCTCCGGCACGTCGAACTCCTGGCCCGTGGAACGCGCCAGGTCCCAGCCGTGCAGGGCGAGTTCGAGGACCAGCATGGCGGCGATCTCGGTGGCGGGCACGGCGCTGCCGCCGAGGTCGACCTCGCCCTCCCAGGCTTCGGGCTTCTCCCAGGCGACGAGCGCGCGGTCGAGCTGCGCGCGGTACCGCTCGGGCCAGTCCGCGTCGGCGGTGAAGTCGCGCTGGACGGTCTCCTCGGGGAGCTGGGTGCGCAGCGCGCGGTGCTCCAGGCCGTGCGCGGAGTAGAGGACGAGGTGGTTGGCGAGCTCGCGGACGGTCCAGTCGGCGCAGACGGACGGGCCGGCGAGCTGCTCGGTGCCGATGCCCCGGGTGACGCGGGCGGCTTCGGCGGCGCAGGCGGTGAGGTGGTCGTGGATCGCGTTCATGCCGGTCACGCTACGGAGGGGTGCGCGACGCGGTCTTGAAGTTTCGCGACAGCCGACGCCCCGGCAGGGCGTTTCCTTCGGATCATCGGATCGTTCTTCCGGGTGTGCCTGAGGCACATGCCAGAAGAACGTCCGAGCTCCGGAGGGAGTCCCGGAGTGCTCGACCATCCCGGCCGGTACGAGGCCGCGCACGGCGACCACTGCAACAGCAGGCTGTGCTGCCGCTGCCAGCAGCGCTCCTGGACGACCCGGGTCGGCGAAGAGCGGCTCTGCGGACCGTGCGCGGCCTGCTGCCGGGAGTGCGGCCGGGCGCCGGCGCCGCATCTGGACGGACTGGACGGCGGACTGTGCGCGGACTGCCGGGGCCTGTGCGGGCGGTGCGGCGCCGCCCTGCCCGAGCAGGGCGCGTGCCGGTGCCGGAGGTGGAAGCGGGGTCCGGGGAGCGACCCGATCGGCTTCGTCATGCAGGGCTTCCCGCGGCCGCTGCTCCAGGCCCTCGGCTTCTCCCTGCCGCGCAGCCTGCCCGACATCCTGTACGCCGAACTCGCCCACCGCACCCCCGCCCAGCTCCTCGACCGCGTCGAGCGCCGCTGGCACACCCGCTGGTCCCACGCCCTGCACGAGCGCGACGAGGACGACCGGCGCCGCTGGGCCCCGCAGGAGATCGCCGAGTTCCTCGTCGGCCGCGGGCCGTGCCGCAACCCGGCCTGCGAGGACGGCCACCTGGTGCAGGACGGCGCCCCGTGCCCGTACTGCAAGGAGCCCGAGCACCGCTTCGTGCCCGGCACCGCGGAGACCACCGCGACGACCGAGCACGCCCGCCGGACGGCCGCCGAGATCCGCCGGGCGCTTGTCGCGGGGCGGGCCGCACGGCCCAGGCGGCGACCGGGTCCTAGCTGAAGTCGAGCCCGCCCGAGCGCTCCCGCTTCAGTTCGAAGAGGTCGGGGTGGGAGGCCAGGACGCGGAAGCCGTCGAAGAGTTCGGCGGCCTTCTCGCCGCGCGGGATGGCCCGCAGGACGGGGCCGAACCAGGCGGTGCCGTCGACGTGGATCGTCGGCGTGCCCACGTACGCACCGGCCTCCGGGTCCTTGCCGGCCTCGTGGCTGACGCGGACCGCGGCGTCGTACGAGGAGTCCTTGGCCGCCTCGGCGAGAGCGGCGGGGAGGCCGAGTTCGGCGAGGGACTCGGCGATCACCGCGTCGAAGTCCTTGTTCTTCTGGTCGTGGATGCGGGTGCCGTAAGCGGTGTAGAGCGGGCGCAGGATCTCCTCGCCGTGCTGCTCGGCCGCGGCGGCGGCCACCCGGACCGGGCCGATGGAGGCGTCGACGAGGGTGCGGTACCAGTCGGGCAGTTCGTTGCCCTCGTTGTGGAAGTAGAGGCTCATCAGCCGGAAGCGCACGTCGATGTCGCGCTGCTGCTCCACCTCGAGTATCCAGCGGGAGGTGATCCACGCGAAGGGGCAGGCGGGGTCGAAGTAGAAGTCCACAGTCGTTGTCATGACAGGAACACTAGTGGCGGGATGGCCCGCGAGAGCGGGCCAATCGCAAGCTGTCCAACTGGGCCACTTCAACTCTCGGGCGCCGTCATCTCGACGAGCTTGCGCACGGTGTTCCAGTTGCGCCCGGTGACGGTGACGTCCTTGTAGAGCGAGGGCCGGGAGACGGCCTCGCCGAGCTTCGACCGGCCCAGGCCGTCCGGCGCGTAGAGGTAGAGGACGCGGTCGCCGAGCGCGAACGCCTCGGGGCGGAAGGCCTCCTGGTCGAGCGCGGCGAAGCGTTCGGCGGTGACGGGGCCCGAGAAGTAGAGGGCGTGCAGCTGCCTGCCCTCCAGCTCGGCGGCGGGGAAGGGGCAGCCGGCCTCGACGGCGGCGAGGTACTCGTGGTCGCGCACGAGGCAGGCGACCCGGAAGCCGAAGCGGCTCTCGATGGCGGCCTCGATCGCCGCCGCGTGCTCCTCCTCGGTGCCGCCGGCGTCCGTGCTGAACACCGCGTTGCCACTCTGGAGGTAGGTCTTCACGCCGTCGTAGCCGAGCCCTTCGAGGAGTGAACGGAGCTCCGCCATGGGGACCTTGTTGCGGCCGCTGACGTTGATCCCGCGGAGCAGCAGGGCATAGGTCGTCGTCATGGGCACACCATAAGGCGGCCGCCGTGCCCCGTGGGGGAGGGCGCGGCGGCCACCGT
This sequence comes from Streptomyces sp. NPDC003943, assembly GCF_053605265.1. Classification (NCBI taxonomy): domain Bacteria; kingdom Bacillati; phylum Actinomycetota; class Actinomycetes; order Kitasatosporales; family Streptomycetaceae; genus Streptomyces; species Streptomyces sp. NPDC003943. The sequence goes on from NZ_JBSGIW010000102.1 coordinate 7,412, forward strand.
TCAAGGCTTCCCGCGTGCTACGGGACCACTACTCGACGATCCTCAGCAGCTTGTTGGCCGTGCCGGGGCTGGCGTTGCCGATCTTGTCCGGAGTGGCCCCGGCGACGAGCGCCTGGGCGACCTGGTCCGGCGTGGCGTCCTGGTGGGCGCCCAGGTAGACGGCGGCGGCGCCGACCACGTGCGGGGTGGCCATCGAGGTGCCGGAGATGGTCTTGGTGCCGGTGTCGCTGTCGTTCCAGGCCGAGGTGATCTCCGAGCCCGGGGCGTAGAGGTCCACGACCGAGCCGAAGTTGGAGAAGTCGGACTGCTGGTCGTCCTTGGTGGACGAGGCCACGGTGATCGCCTCGGTGACGCGGGCCGGGGAGCCCTCGCCGGCGTCCGCGGACTCGTTGCCGGCCGCGACGCCGAAGGTGACGCCGGAGGCGATGGCCTTGCGCACCGCGTCGTCGAGCGCCGGGTCGGCGCCGCCGCCCAGGCTCATGTTGGCGACGGACGGGCCGTGGTGGTTCTTGGTGACCCAGTCGATGCCCGCGACGACCTGCTCGGTGGTGCCGGAGCCGTTGCCGTCGAGGACGCGCACGGCGACGATCTTCGCCTTCTTGGCGATGCCGTACGTGGACCCGGCGATGGTTCCGGCGACGTGCGTGCCGTGGCCGTTGCCGTCCTGGGCCGTGTCGTCGTTGTCGACGGCGTCGAAGCCGTACGAGGCCCGGCCGCCGAAGTCCTGGTGGCTGATCCGGACACCGGTGTCGATGACGTACGCGGTGACGCCGTCGCCCGCGCTGTCCGGGTAGGTGTACTTGGCGTCGCCGGCGGTGTCGGTCTGGTCGACCCGGTCGAGGCCCCAGGACGGCGGGTTCTCCTGGGTCTCCTCGATCGTGAACCTGCGGTTCTGGACGACCTTGGCGACGGCCGGGTCGGCGGCGAGGCGCTTGGCCTCGGTCTCGGTGAGGCCGTTGACGGAGAAGCCGTTGACGCTGGAGTCGTAGCTGCGGCGCAGGGTGCCGCCGTACTCCTCGGCCAGTTCGCTCTTGCCGTCACGGCCGGTCTTCTCGTCGAGCAGCACGACGTAGCTGCCCGCCACGGCGCCCTTGGCGCCGAGGCCGTAGACGGTTCCTTCGGCGGGCGCGGGCGTCGCTCCGGCGAACGGGCCGGTGAGGACGGTCACTCCGGCGGCCGCGGCGATCGCGGTCGTGACGGCGATGATCCGGACCTGCTTGCGGTCACGCTTGTGTATTGCCATGAAGAGGGGTCTCCTCGTCAGGATTTTGTGGGGGGTTGGGCCACCGGACGGAACTCTTCCGGCGGCTCACTCGAAACCCTGACCGATTGACGAGTGCAAATCAAGGCCTTCACACACCTGTGACTTCTTCAACAAGGTTTCTTAAAAAGGGGAATGGGACGAGTCTCCTCAACCCGCCCCATTCGGAGCACGGTTCACGGGCCGGCGGCCGGCGGTCAGCCGCGTTGGTAGCGGGCGAGGACCCGGTTGCCGTCCTCCTCCAGACGCCGGCGCAGCTCGGCGGTGTCGATGGCGCCGCTGTAGTACTCCTGGAAGGCCGGGGTGGCCACCTTGTCCTTCCACTCCGGGTAACCGCGCACCGACTGCGCGGGCGCCGGGCGCAGTTGCCGGGCGACCGCCGCGCCCGTGGCCCAGCCGAACTCCGCGGTGTGCAGGGCCGGGTCGGCGAGGGCGGTGGTGGAGGTGGGCAGCATCCAGTCGCCGAGCGCGAGCCGGACGGTGTTGCGGGGCTGGAGGAAGAAGTCGAGGAAGGCCGCGGCCTCCCGCTTGTGCGCGCTGTCCTGGGCGATGGAGAGGGTCTGCGGGCTGACGCCCTGCGCGAGCCCGGCGGCGCCGGCCGGGGCGGGCAGCACGGTCCAGTCGAAGCCCTTGGGTGCCTGCTGCACGATCTGCTGCCGGTAGGAGAAGCCCAGCGGGACCATCGCGTACTTCCCGGCGAAGAAACCGGGCAGGGTGTCGGAGCCGCCGCTGCCGAGGGTGGCGCGCGAGGCGGAGCCGTCGGCGCCGGCCATGGCGCGCAGGGTGCCGGGGACGACGGCGTCGGCCTCGGTGAAGCGGACGGTGACCTTGTCGTCGGGGCCGCGCCGGAAGAGCCGGCCGCCGGCGGAGACCCCCAGGTTGAGCGAGACGGAGACGGGCTCCCTGAGCGGCCAGGCGACCGCGTACCGCCCCTCCCCCAGCTTCGCCGTCAGGTCCCGGCCTACCCGCCGGAATTCCTCCCATGTCCAAGGGCGTTCGGGCGTCGGCAGGCGCACTCCGGCCTGCCGGAGCAGCGTCCGGTTGGCCATGATCACGCGCGGTTCCTGGAGGAACGGCACGCCGTAGATCCCGTCGCCGACCGTCGTGGTCCGCCAGCTGTGCGCGGGGATGTCGGCGCGCAGCCGCGCGGAGAGCAGCGGGCGCAGATCGGCGAGGTAACCGCCGTACGCGAAGTCGGCGAGGTCGTCGGAGGCGTCGTGGATGAGGTCCGGCGCCTCGCCGCCCTCGAAGGAGGTGAGCAGCTGGTCGTGGACGGAGTCCCAGCTGCCCTGGACGTAGTCGACCTGGATGCCGGGATGGCCCGCGTTCCACTCCTTCACCAGGGCCTTGTTGGCGTCGACGGACTCCTTCTGCCAGGCGAGGGAGAGGAAGCGGAGCCGGACCACGCCGCCGTCGTCACGGCCCCGGTGGTGGTCGCGGTCGCGGCCGGCGGTGCAGCCGGTGAGCAGCAGCGCGAGGACCGCAAGGAGCGCGACCGGCACCCGTACGACCGCAATCCGTCCGACCGGCGTGCGTACGACCGGCATCCGTCCGACCGGCGTCCGTACGCGTCTCATGACTTCACCGCCCCGGTCAGCATCCCGCCCGTGATCCGCCGCTGGATCAGGGCGAAGACGAGCAGCGAGGGCAGGGTGGCGAGGAAGGCCGCGGCGGCGAGCGGCCCGAGGTCGGCGACACCCTCCGCGCCGAGGAAGTGGGTGAGGACCACCGGAAGTGTCTGCCGTTCCGGGGACTTGAGCAGGACGAGCGCGAAGAAGAACTCGTTCCAGGCCGTGACGAAGGCGAACAGCGCGGTGGCGACCAGGCCCGGGGCGAGCAGCGGCGCGGTGACCGAGACGAGGGTACGGAGCCGGCCGGCGCCGTCGACGGCCGCCGCCTCCTCCAGCTCGCGCGGCACGGCCCGTACGTACCCCGTGAGCATCCACAGCGCGAAGGGCAGCGACCACACCACGTACACCAGGACCAGGCCGGCCAGGCTGTTGACGAGGTGGAGCCTCTTGAGGACGAGGAACAGCGGGATGATCAGGAGGACGAAGGGGAAGGCCTGGCTGACCACGACCCAGCCGGTGGCGGCCGTGCCGAGCCGGGAGCGGTGCCGGGCCAGGACGTAGGCGATGGGCGTGGCGACGGCGACCGCGATCAGGGCGGCGGCGACCGCGGCGAGGAGGCTGTTCCCGGCGGCGCGCAGCAGCGGCTGCTCGGCGAACGCCTGCCGGAAGTTGTCGAGGGTGGGGTCCCGCGGGATCCAGGTGGGGTGCAGCGCGCCCAGCTCCGTGGCCGGTTTGAAGGCGGTGGAGACCAGCCACAGGAAGGGAAGGGCGAGGAAGACCAGATACGCGAGGAGGGCCGCGTACTGGCCGGCGCGGGCGGCCCCGCGGCTGCGAAAGGCGCTCACTGGCCGCTGCCTCACCGGTCCTCCTCCGTGATCCTCACTGGTCCTCCTTCAGGCGCCCGGCGAGGGACAGGGCGAGGAGTACGGAGACGACGGCGACGAGCACGCAGCCCATGGCGGCGGCGTAGCCGAACTGCCCGTAGCGGAAGGCCTCCTCGTACGCGAAGAGCATGGGCAGCCGGGTGCGGCCGCCGGGTCCGCCGTTGGTCAGCACGTAGACCAGGGCGAAGGAGTTCAGGTTCCAGATGAAGTCGAGGGCGGTGATGGCGAGGGCGACCGGGCGCAGGGCGGGCCAGGTGACGGTGCGGAAGCGGCGCCAGGCGCCGGCGCCGTCGAGCGCGGCGGCCTCGTGGAGCTCGCGCGGGGTGTTCTGGACGCCGGCGAGGAGGGCGACGATGGTCTGCGGCATGCCGGCCCAGACGCCGACGACGACCACGGCGGGCAGCGCGGTGCCGAGGCCGCTGAGCCAGGCCCGGCCGTCGCCGAGGCCGAGGTCGTGCAGGGTCTCGTTGAGGACGCCGGCGTCGGGGTTGTAGACGAGCCGCCAGATGATGCCGACGACGACCCCGGGCATCGCCCAGGGGACGATCGCGAGCGCCCGGGCGAGCCCGCGGAGCCGCAGGTCCTGGTTCAGGAGGAGTGCGAGGCCGAGGGAGAGCAGGAACTGCGGGACGGTGACGCCGACCGCCCACAGCAGACCGATACGGAAGGACTCCCAGAAGAGGGTGTCGTGCAGCAGGTCCTGGAAGTTGAGGGTGCCGATCCAGCTCGTGGCCTTGGTGCGGCCGGACTGGGCGTCGGTGAAGGCGAGCGCGATGCCGTAGAGGAGCGGTCCGACGCTGAGGAACAGGATCGGCAGCAGGGCCGGCAGGACGAGGAACCAGGCGCCGAGTCCCCGGCCCGGTGGGCCGGCCGGTCGGCCGGGGGCGGTGCGCCCCGCGGACCGCCGGGACGCGGTCACCACACTCATCGATCTGCCCCCTTTGCCAGGTTTGCCACCTTGCATCGGCCTGGGTCATCGTCCTGACGGGCCGACGGCCCGTCAAGCCGACCTGCACGGTCACCTGCGCGGATGCGAGACTTTGGCGGAAATCGCACGCGAGGCGCACATGAGGCGCACCTGCTGCTGGGAGAGACGATGGACGAGGCGCGGGCCCGGGAGATCCTGGCCGCCGCGAAGCTGCGGGCGGACGAGGCGACGCTGCTCGCCCTGGGCGAGAACGCGGTCTTCGCCCTCGGCGACCTGGTGGTCAAGGTCGGCCGGGACGCCGAACTGCTGCCGCGCGCCGAGCGCGAGCTGGCGCTGGCCGGCTGGCTGGAATCGGCCGGTGTCCCCGCCGTACGGGCCGCGGAGGCCGAGCCGCTGCTCGTCGAGGGGCACCCGGTGACCCTGTGGCACCGGCTCCCCGAGGCCGTCCGCCCCGCCGAGCCGCGCGACCTGGCCCCGCTGCTGCTCGCCGTCCACGCCCTGCCCGAGCCGGCCGGTCTGGACCTGCCGCGCCGCGAACTGCTCGGCGGGGTCGAGCGCTGGCTGCGGCTCGCGGGCGAGGCCGTCGACCCGGCCGACGCCGCCTTCCTCCGCGAGCGCCGCGACTCCTTCGCCCCGGCCGCGGCCGCGCTCACCCCGCACCTCACGCCCGGCCCGATCCACGGCGACGCCCTCCCCCGCAACGTCCACGTCGGCCCCGCCGGCCCGGTCCTGGTGGACCTGGAGACCTTCTCCTCCGATCTGCGCGAGCACGACCTGGTGGTCCTCGCCCTCTCCCGGGACCGCTACGGCCTGGACCCGGCCGCTTACGACGCCTTCACCGAGGCGTACGGCTGGGACGTGCGCGACTGGGACGGCTGCGCGGTGCTGCGCGGCGCGCGGGAGACCGCGAGCTGCGCGTGGGTGGCCCAGCACGCCCCGACGAACCCGAAGGCGCTCGCCGAGTTCGAGCGCCGGGTGGCCTCGCTGCGGGACGGCGACCCCGAGGTGCGCTGGTACCCCTTCTGACATCATGAGCCCTGTCGAACCAGCCGGTAACGAACGGGGTGTTGGTATGCGGATGGAACTGTCGGACGTCACGCTGGACGTCGAGGTGAGCGGCGAGGGCCCGGTCGTCCTGCTGCTGCACGGCTTCCCCGACTCGCACCGGCTGTGGCGCCACCAGATCCCGGCACTCAACGCTGCCGGGTTCCGGACGATCGCGCCGACCCTGCGCGGCTTCGGCGGCTCGGACCGGCCGGAGGGCGGCCCGGAGGCGTACCACCCGGCGAAGCACGTCGGCGACGTCCTGGAGCTCCTCGCCGGGCTGGAGGTCGACCGTTTCCATGTCGTCGGCCACGACTGGGGTTCCGGGGTGGCGCAGGGACTCGCTCAGGTCGTGCCCGACCGGGTGGCGAGCCTGACCGTCATGTCGGTCGGCAACGCCGCGGCCATCTTCGGCGCGGGCGGCTGGGAACAGCGGCAGCGGCTCTGGCACGTGACGATGTTCCAGCACGAGGGGCTCGCCGAGGAGTGGCTCTCCCGGGACGAGTTCGCGAACCTGCGCGCCATGCTCGCCGACCACCCGGACGCGGCGGAGGTCCTGGAGCCGCTGCGCGCCCCGGGCGGGCTGACCGCTGCGCTGAACATCTACCGGGCGGGGCTGCCCATCGAGGTCCAGCTGGGCGCGCCGGCGGCACTGCCTCCGCTCACCGTCCCGGTGATGGGCGTCTGGTCCAGCGGCGACCGTTTCCTCACCGAGCGCCAGATGACGGCCACGGCCGACCACGTCACCGGACGCTGGCGCTACGAGCGGGTCGAGGACGCGGGCCACTGGTTCCCGCTCGACCAGCCGGAGCGGGTCAGCGAGCTGCTGCTCTCGTTCCTGAAGGAGAACGCCTAACCCGCAACCGGCGCCGCCACCCGCAGCGGCCACGTCGGGTCCACCACCGCCTCCGGGTCGCCCTTCCGGCGCAGGAACGACTGGAAGTCCTCGGCCCAGGCGCGGTACCAGTCGATCTGGCGCTCGTGCAGTTCGGCCGGGTCGAGGGCGGCGACCGAAGCGTGGCGCTCGGCTATCGCGATCGCGACCCGGACGGCGGCGAGCGCGTCGGCCGCCGCCTGGTGGGCGCTGGTGAGCTCGACGCCGTACTCGGCGCAGACGGCTTCGAGCGTGCGCTTGCCGCGGCGGTAGCGGTCGACGGCGCGGTCGATGGTGTACGGGTCGACGACCGGGCCTGTGCCGGCGCCGCCCAGCCGCTCCTCGAGCGAGGGCAGTCCGTGCCGGCGCAGCTCCGCCGAGAGCAGGGTGAGGTCGAAGGAGGCGTTGTACGCGACGACCGGGACGCCCTGCGTCCAGTAGCCGGTCAGCGTCTCCGCGATCTCGTCGGCCACCTCGCGCACCGGGCGGCCCTCGGCGGCGGCGCGTTCGCTGCTGATGCCGTGGATGGCGGACGCCTGCTCCGGGATGCGGATGCCCGGGTCGGCGAGCCAGTCGCGCTGCCGGACCACCCGGCCGCCGTGGACGCCGACGACGGAGGCCGTCACGATGCGGGCCTCCAGCGGGTCCGTACCGGTCGTCTCCAGGTCGAAGCCGACCAGTGGTTCCCCATGCCAAGCCATCGGGTCCTCCTTACGTGATCTCCCCCGTGGTGCTGAAAACCTTCGCACGCGCCACTGACAACGCGGCCGGGAGGTGCCGTGCGGGCGTCAGGAGACGGGGCGCGAGTCGAGCCAGACCGACTCGAATTCCTCCCGATATGTGGCGAAAAGTCCGTGTTCTTCGTCACGGTCGGGGCCGCCGCCCGGACCGCCTGACCGGACCACGTTCCGCCCGCCGCCGCGCAGCACGAAGACCGGCGCCTCCATGCCGCGCGCCTTGCGCAGATAAGGCTGGACGACCGCCACCCCGTCCGGGCCGTCGCCGTCGACCAGATAGGCGGTGAAGCGCGGGGTCTCGTCGAAGACGTGGATCTGGAAGGCGCCCGGGTCGCGCAGCGCGGCGCGCACCCGGCGCATGTGCAGGATGTTCATCTCGACCGCGCGGCTCAGCTCGCCCTTCTTCAGGCCGAGCTCCCGCTCGCGCCGCTTGACCGCGCTGCTGGCCGGGTTCAGGAAGAGCAGCCGTATGCGGCAGCCGGACTCGGCGAGCCGGACCATGCGCCGCCCGGAGAAGTTCTGCACGAGCAGATTGAGACCTATGCCCGTGGCGTCGAGCCGGCGCGCCCCGCCGAACAGGTCCTCGGCGGGCAGCTGCCGCTGCAGCCGGACCCGGTCGGGGTGGACGGACACCACGTCCGCGTACCGGTCGCCGACCAGGTCCTCGACCGCGTCGACCGGCAGCCGGTCGGCCGACGGCACCCCCGCCCCGCTCCCGAGGATCTCCAGGAGCCGGGCGGAGGCCCGTTCGGACTGGGCGAGCACGGTCAGCGACAGGGCCCGGTTGCGGGAGACGACGTTGCGGGTCACCTCCAGCTCGTCCAGGGCGAGTTCGACCTCGCGCCGGTCGTCGAAGTACGGCTCGAAGCAGGGCCAGTGCTGCACCATCAGCTCCCGCAGCTGCGGGAGGGTGAGGAAGCTGAGCACGTTGTCGTCGGCCGGGTCGAGCAGATAGCCCTTGCGGCGCGAGACCTCGCGGACCGCGACGGCCCGCTGGACCCACTCCTGGCCGGCCGGCCCGGCCGCGGCCACCACCCACTCCTCGCCGTGCACCGGCTCGTACACGGGCCGCAGCACGGCCGCGACGACGGCCCGCAGCCGCTGTTCGACGAGATTGAGCCAGATGTAGGCGCGGCCGGCCCGCTGGGCCCGGGTGCGCACCTCGCTCCACGCCTCCGCGCCCCACTCCAGCTCGGCCCCGATCTCGACGGGCCGGACGACGGACACCGCGCCGGGCGGCGCCGCACCGGGGTCGGCCGGTCCCCCGTCGTGACCCGCCTCGCCTGGGGGCAGCTCCAGACCTCCCGAGCTCACCCGCGCACCGCCTTCTGCTCCCGACAACGATCAAGGAAGGGTACTCCGGGAGCGGGAGGCGGTGCAGCAGGATCGCCCGGCCCGTTGCTCAACTGCCCACGTTCGGCGCGCCGTTCTGGTTGGCGAGATCGGCCGGAGTGAGCGGATTCATAGCGGTTACGTCCCTGGGCAGGAGCTGGAAACCCTGCCAGTGGACCGGCATGGGCTGCTGGTCCTCGTCCCGGGCGATGTGGTGGAACCCGATGTTGACCCAGACGGCGGGATTGGTCAGGGTCTCGCCGTTGACCCACTTGTCCACGCTGTCCGGCGCGCCCCGGCCGCAGTTCAGGATGTTGTTGCTGGCGAACTGCTCACAGGCGCGCGCCTGCGTGAAGTAGATGTCGTGCTTGGTGAAGGGACGGCCGCCGTAGGTGTTGGTGTGGCCGGGCACGATCTCGTACGAACGCTGGTGCCCGTCCTTGTTCTTGCCGGTCGCGCTCACCACCCGCCACCAGCGCATGTTGGCGGCGTCCCCGGCGAGTTCCCTGGTGACCGGGGTGCGGGTCGTCTTCACGGTCGGGCTGCCGCCGCGGGCCGGCGGGGTGACCTTGGAGTCGTACTGCTCGATGCGGCCCTTGGAGCTGCCGTCGAGGCCGAAGTCCAGCTTCCAGAAGACGTTGTGGGCGTGGCTGGTGGCGTAGTCGCGGGCGCCCTTGCCGATCGGCCAGCCGCGGCCGTCGGTCGCGTCGTAGTCGACGGGCGAAAGGCTGCCGGTGGCACCGACGTTGGCGGCTATGGCGCCGTCGGAGGAGAAGCGCCACTCGCTGATGTACTCGTACCAGCCGACCTTGTTGACGGTGTAGACGAGCAGGTCCTTGCCCTGGGCCTGCCAGACCCTGTTCCCGGTGTCGGCGGCCATGCGGTAGGCGTGGCCGCGGGCCCGGGTGGTGGTGCACAGGCCGTTGATCCTGCCGACGTCGGGCACCTTCACGGAGGTGATGGTGCCGCCGGGGCACTCGCCGGGCTTCAGGGCCTGCAGGCCCCAGCCGAAGCCGGCGCCGGTCAGGTCGTCGTACTCGGCCTTGCCGTTGTCGTACGGGACGTGGATCTGGGCGAGCTTGGCGCTGTTGAGGACCCGGATGGGCTTGGGCTCACCGGGCGGCTGGTAGGTCACCTTGTCCAGGACGAGCCCGGAGTCGGTCGAGTAGCGCCAGCACATCCGCCAGACGGTGCCGCCGTCGAGCTTCTGCTCGATGCGGTACGCGGCGGAGCAGTCGGCCGGAGCGGGGGCGGGCCGGGTCGGCGCCGCGGTCGGGGTCCGGGTCGGCGTCGGGGTCGGGGCGGCGCCGGCCGGGCTCGCGGCGGCGGTGGCGACGGCGCCGAGCAGCGCGGTCGCGGCGAGGACGGCGCCCGGACGGCGGGCATGCCGAAGTCGCGGAGTGGTCATTGCGTGCGTACTCCCTCGGTACGGAGGTCAGACGGCGTGCGGCGGTGGTCGGCCGACGCGTCGGACGGTGCGCGCCGGTGGTCGGCCGACGCGGGTGACGGTCCGCGGCGGTGGTCAGCCGACGCGGGTGACGGTGCGGGCGCTGAGGTCGACGATCAGGTTGCGGGTGTCGATCCAGGAGCCGTTCTTCACCTTGGTGACGAGCCGGACGCAGCGGTGCTCGCCGCACTTGGCGAGCGCCGCGGGCACCTGCGCCTCGCGGTAGGTGCGGTAGACGTCCCCGTTGAACCACAGCTGGTCGGTGGAGGTCAGCTCCTGGCCCGTGGCGTCCTTGTAGTCCTCCTTGACGCCCTTGCCCAGCGGGTCGGCCAGGATGAGCTTCAGGGCCGCGCGCAGCTCCTCGGGATGGGCGGAGGGCTGCACCCCGCGCTGGGCGCCGGACTGCTCGACCTTGCCGGTGTCGAGGTTGACCGTCTTCGTGACGAGCTCGTCGCGGCCGTAGTCGTAGAAGCGCACCTGGGCGCGGCGCGGCCCGCCGGCGCTCTCGCCGGGCTCGGGGTCCGCGAGCTCGGTGCCGAGGCGCTGCGGGCCGCGGCCGCCCTCGGCGTTGCGGGCGGCGGCGCCGGCCGGCGCGGTCTCAGCCAGGGCCTCGGCCCGCTTCAGCTCGTCGTCGGTGAGCGGGTCGGTGCCCACTCCCTTCTCCCCCTCGGGCGGTGCGGAGGCCAGGGCGGCCGGGCCGGGCGCCTGCCCGTCGGTCCGCCCGTCCGTCCCGGTCCCGCCCTGCGCCCCGGTCACGGTGCCGCCGGTGGCGGCGGCGCTGCCGCGCGGCGCCTCGTCTGCTCCGGCGCTGCCGGGCAGGGTGACGGCGACGGCCACCGCGGTCCCGGTCACGGCCATGGCTGCGCCGGCCACCACCTTGCCCAGGTGACGGCGCACTATTTCGTACACACTTCCCCCCACGCGTTCATGTTTTCCCCCTATGGAGTGATGGTCACCCGGTAGGACGGGCCGAAGTCCTAGGAGGTTGCGCACGTTTCGGGCAGGATCTGGCCGACGTACACACCTTCTTCCGACTTCCGAAGGGGAAGAGTTCGTCTATGCAGGTCTGGCCGGGACAGGCGTATCCCCTCGGCGCCACCTACGACGGCGCCGGTACCAACTTCGCGGTCTTCTCGGAGGCCGCCCAACGCATCGAGCTGTGCCTGCTCGACGACGACGGCACGGAGACCTCGGTCGAGCTGCGCGAGACCGACGCCTTCGTGCGGCACGCCTATCTGCCGGGCGTGATGCCGGGCCGGCGGTACGGCTTCCGGGTGCACGGCCCGTACGCGCCGGAGCGCGGCCTGCGCTGCAACCCGGCGAAGCTGCTGCTCGACCCGTACGCGCGGGCGATCTCGGGCGCGGTGGACTGGGGCGAGGCGGTGTACGGCTATCCCTTCGGGCGGCCGGACGCCCGCAACGACCTCGACTCGGCGCCGCACACGATGACCTCGGTCGTGGTCAACCCGTACTTCGACTGGGGCGACGACCGGCGGCCGCGCACCGAGTACCACCACACGGTGATCTACGAGGCCCATGTGAAGGGCCTGACCATGCTGCACCCGGAGCTGCCGGAGGAGCTGCGCGGCACGTACGCGGGGCTCGCGCACCCGGCGGTGATCGGGCATCTGAAGGAACTCGGCGTCACCGCACTTGAGTTGATGCCGGTCCACCAGTTCGTGAACGACCACCGGCTGGCCGACGCGGGCCTCTCGAACTACTGGGGCTACAACACGATCGGCTTCTTCGCCCCGCACAACGCCTACGCCTCGTGGGGCGACCGGGGCGAGCAGGTCCTGGAGTTCAAGTCGGCGGTGCGGGCGCTGCACAAGGCCGGGATCGAGGTGATCCTCGACGTGGTCTACAACCACACGGCCGAGGGCAACCACCTGGGCCCGACGCTCTCCTTCCGGGGCCTGGACAACCCCTCGTACTACCGGCTCGGGGACGACCCCCGCTACTACACGGACACCACCGGCACCGGGAACTCGCTGCTCATGCGGTCCCCGCACGTCCTGCAGATGATCATGGACAGTCTGCGGTACTGGGTGACGGAGATGCACGTGGACGGCTTCCGCTTCGACCTCGCGGCGACGCTCGCCCGCCAGTTCCACGAGGTGGACCGGCTGTCCTCGTTCTTCGACCTGGTGCAGCAGGACCCGGTGGTCAGCCAGGTGAAGCTGATCGCCGAGCCGTGGGACCTGGGCGAGGGCGGCTACCAGGTGGGCAACTTCCCGCCGCAGTGGGCGGAGTGGAACGGCAAGTACCGGGACTGCGTGCGGGACCTGTGGCGCGGCGAGCCGCGCACGCTCGCCGAGTTCGCGTCCCGGCTCACCGGCTCCTCGGACCTCTACCAGGACGACGGGCGCCGCCCGCTGGCCTCGGTCAACTTCGTGACCTGCCACGACGGTTTCACGCTGCGCGACCTCGTCTCGTACAACGAGAAGCACAACGAGGCCAACGGGGAGGGGAACCGGGACGGCGAGAGCTACAACCGGTCGTGGAACTGCGGCGCCGAGGGCGACACCGACGACATCGGCATCCGCGAGCTGAGGGCGCGTCAGTCCCGTAACTTCCTCGCCACGCTGATGCTGTCGCAGGGCGTGCCGATGCTCAGCCACGGCGACGAGTTCGGCCGCACCCAGGGCGGCAACAACAACGCCTACTGCCAGGACAGCGAGATCTCCTGGGTGCGCTGGCCCAAGCCCGGCAGCGAGCCCGAGGCCACGCTCCTGGAGTTCACCCGTGCCATGGTCCGGCTGCGCCGCGACCATCCGGTCTTCCGGCGCCGCCGCTTCTTCCACGGCCGCCCGGTCGAGGGCACCCACGACGAGCTGACCGACATCGCCTGGTTCACTCCGGAGGCCGTGGAGATGACCGCGCGGGACTGGCAGGCGGCGCACGCCCAGGCGCTGACGGTCTTCCTCAACGGCAACGCGATCTCCGAGCCGGGCCCGCAGGGCGAGCGGATCTCGGACGACTCCTTCCTGATGATGTTCAACGCCTCGGCGCAGGAGCTGGAGTTCGAGGTGCCGGACACCCACGGCGAGTGCTGGAAGGTCGTCGTGGACACCTCCCATCCGGAGGGCATGCCGCCCGACCTCGGCCCGGAGGTGACGGCGGGCGAGCGGGTGACCCTCGCGCCGCTGACGCTGACGGTGCTGCGGAGGCCGGCCTAGAGCCACGGCAGCATGGCTTGGTGGCGCCCGTTCGGGTGAACGTCATGACACAGATGCCTCCCAGCGGGGTACGTACGTTCGCATGACCTCCTCCTGGGAACGGGCGCTGCCCACCGCCACCTACCGGCTTCAGCTGGGACCGGACTTCCCGTTCGCCGCCGCGGAGCGGGCCGTCCCGCACCTCGCCGGGCTCGGGGTCTCGCACCTCCACCTCTCCCCCGTCCTGGAGGCCGTGCCCGGCTCGGCGCACGGCTACGACGTGACCGACCACCGCTCGGTACGGGCGGAGCTGGGCGGCGAGGCGGGGCTGCGGGCGCTCGCGGCGACCGCGCGGGCGCACGGCCTCGGCCTGGTCCTGGATCTGGTGCCCAACCACATGGCCGCCTCGGCCCGGCACAACCACGCGCTGCGCGAGGTGCTGCGGGACGGGCCGGACTCCCCGTACGCGCGCTGGTTCGACATCGACTGGGCGGCGGGCGGCGGGCGGCTGCTGCTTCCGGTGCTGCCGGGCCGGCTGCCGGAGGTGCGGGACCGGATGCGGGTGGCCGGTGGTGTCCTGACCCTGGACGGGCAGGAGTTCCCGCTGCGGGAGGGCACGCAGGAGCTGCCGCTCGACGAGCTGCTCGACGCCCAGTGGTACCGGCTCTCCTGGTGGCGGCTGGCCCGCACCGAGCTCAACTACCGGCGCTTCTTCACCATCTCCGACCTCATCGGGGTCAGGGTGGAGGACCCCGAGGTGTTCGCGGCCACGCACGCGAAGGTGCTCGAACTGGTCGCGGACGGGGTCGTGGAGGGGCTGCGGATCGACCATCCGGACGGGCTCGCCGACCCGGAGGGCTATCTGGAGCGCCTGGAGGAGGCGACCGGCGGGCGGTGCTGGATCGTCGTCGAGAAGATCCTCACCGGCGCCGAGCCGCTGCCCGGCTCCTGGCCGGTCGCGGGCACCACCGGCTACGACGCGCTGCGGTACGTGGACGGCCTCTTCACCGATGCCGTCGGAGCCGCAGAACTCGCCGACGTCTACCGCGAGTTCGCGGGCCGGTCCGGGGACCGGGGCGGCTACTGGGAGGCGACCGCGCGGCGCGCCGCGTACAAGGTGGTGACCCATGAGCTGGTCTCCGAGACCGCCGCGCTGACCCGGATCGCGGGCCGGATCTGCGCCGCCGACCCGCGCCTGCGCGACCACGCGCCCTGGGCGCTGCAGACCGCGATCCGCGAGCTCCTCGTCCGGGTGCCGGTCTACCGCACCTACCGCACCGGCGGCGAGGAGGTCCTCACCCCGGAGGCGGCGCGCGGCGCGAAGGCGGCGTTCGCGGTGCCGGAGGAGGCGACGGCGGTGGACGTGATCCGCGACCTGGCCCTCGGGGCGTGCGGCGACGGCCCGGAGCACCGGGCGTTCCGGGCCCGGTTCGCCCAGACCTCGTCGGCGCTGCGGGCCAAGTCCGTCGAGGACACCGCCTTCTACCGCTACACCCCGCTCCTGTCGGCCAACGAGGTCGGCGGCGACCCGGGCCACCCGGCGGTCTCGCCCGACGAGTTCCACGCCTACTGCGCCCGGCTGGCCCGCGACTGGCCGGCCACCGGCACGGTCCTGAGCACCCACGACACCAAGCGCAGCGCGGACGTACGGGCCGGGATCGCCGTCCTCGCCCAGTGCCCGCAGCGCTGGGCCGAGCTCCTGGAGCAGGTCTCCGCGGTGCCCGCGCCCGATCCGCACCTGGCGTGGACGGCCTGGCAGACCGCGTTCGGCTTCGGCACCCCGGACCCGGACCGGCTGGGGCCCGCCGTCCTCAAGTCCGTACGCGAGGCGGGCCTGCACACCAGCTGGACCGAGCCGGACACGGCCTACGAGCGGGCCGTGGCCGACTTCGTGGCGGCGGGCCCCGGCCGCATCCCGCTGCGCGGGGCATCCGAGTCGGCCTTCGCCCTCGAACCCCACATCCGCGCCCAGATCCTCGGCGCCACCCTCGTCCAGCTCACCATGCCGGGCGTGCCCGAGCTCTACCAGAACACCGAACGCGACTACCGCGCCCTGGTCGACCCCGACAACCGCGCCCCCTTCGCGATCGGACCCGACGACGACAAGACCGCGCTCGTCCGCGCCGCCCTCCGCCTCCGCCGCGACCACCCGGACCTCTTCGGACCCTCGGCCACGTACACCCCGCTGACCGCCACCGGCCCGGCGGCCCCGCACTGCCTCGCCTTCACCCGCACCGACCGCGTCCTCACCGCCGTCACCCGTCTCTCGCTGCGTCTCGCCGAAGCGGGCGGCTGGCAGGACACGGCGATGGCGCTGCCGGCGGGCCGCTGGCTCGACGCGCTGGACGGCGTACGGGAGTTCACCGGCGGCCCGGACACGCCGGTGAAGCTGGCGGAGCTGTTCGAGGAGCGCCCGGTGGCGCTGCTGGTGCGTGACGCCTGACCGACATCACACCTGACTAAGCTGATGATCATGACAAAAGATCAGGTTGGGCGGTTGATCGGGGCCGGTTTCGGTCTCTTCTTCGTGGCGGCGAACGTCGGATTCCTGCCCACGGCGGTCGCGACCCCGCTGCGCCTCCTCGCCATCGCCGCCTTCCTCGGCGTAGTCGTCTTCGGCCGCCGCGACCGGCCGGCCACAGAACCGGCCGCGGCCGCGGCTCCCCGCTTCGGACGCCGCTACTGGTACGTGGTGGCGGCCGAGGCGCTCGGCCTCGCGGCCGGCCTCGTGGTCATCGCCCGCGTGCTGCACGCACCCCAGGCCTCGGTCGGCTGGATCGCCTTCGTCGTCGGCGTCCACTTCTTCGGCCTCGCGATCGCCTGGCGCCGCCCGTCCCTGCACGCCCTCGCCGCCGCGATCACCGTCTGCGGCGCGACCGGCCTGGTCCTGGCGGCCGCCGGCGCCCCCGACCCGGCGATCCGGGTGACCGCCGGCGTCATCCCTGGCCTGCTGCTGCTCGGCTCGGTGTGGTGGTCCGGACGGTCCCGGTCCGGCGAGGCGGCCTCGGCGGTGTCCTGACCGCCTTCTCGTCCCGCGCGCACGGCCGGGCGAGCAGCCCGGCCGACAGCCTCAACCGACGGCTGCCCACACGGATTTCGACCCGTACGTGTCCCGCACGCATAGGTCCGGCGACAGCGGTTACGCGAACAGGAGGCGAAAGCAGGCGGAGAAGGGATGGGACATGTCCGAACCGCGGCGACGTGACGACAGGGCCGGGCGCACGGCCACACCTCTGGTCGGCCCCTGGCACACACTGGGGCACCGGGTGCACGCCGACCTGGAGTTCCCGATCGACGTGACGTTCGCGTACGACCCCGGCGATCCATGGGCGGTTCGGGTCTCCTTCGGCCAGCTCGGCCAGTCGGTGGACTGGACGCTCTCCCGCGAGCTGCTGCACTGCGGCACCCGCACCTCCTGCGGCGAGGGCGACGTCCAGCTGTGGCCGCTGCGGGTCGGCGGCCGGCGCGGCGGGCGGCACGGCGGGCGGGTGCGGATACGGCTCGGCGGTACGGGAGTCCCGGTCCTCGTCGACGTCGACCGGGCGGCGCTGTGCGCCTGGCTGTCGGCCACCTTCCACGCGGTGCCGGCCGGCAGCGAGCGGGATCTGATCGACTGGGCGGCCGAGGCCGCCCACATCGGCCCCGGGGTCCACCCGGAGTCGGCGGACTGACCGCCGGGCGGCACCGGGGCCGCGACCACGCCGGAGGGAACCGGCCCCAGGGCCGGTCCGGCGGATCAGGCTCGGACGGGCCGCGGCGTCTGGTGCACGGGGTCTCCCCGGGCCCGCGAGACACCGGAGCGCCTCGACAGCTCAGCTGTCGAGGC
>NZ_JBSGIW010000103.1:0-24364 GCF_053605265.1 Streptomyces sp. NPDC003943
CGTGACCCGGTCCTGGTCGATGTCGGTGTCCTCGGAGCACTTGCCGATCGCCATGGTGACCCGGCCCCAGTTGGGGTCGCAGCCGTGCACGGTCTCGATGCGCGCGGTCTCGATGCGCGCGGTCTCGATGCGCGCGGTCTCGGTGCATGCATACGGTCTCGGTGTGCGCGGTCTACGGGAAGAGGGCGTCCTGGGCCGCGTCGCGGGCCCGCAGGAGGGCGCCGCGCAGGACCGCCGCGTCGCCGAGGGCGGTGGCGCGGACCTCGGTGCGCAGAGGCGAGAGCGTGGCGAGCACGGTCTCGACGCGAGCGGCGAGCTCCGGACCGCCCTGGTGGCCGGTCTCGCCGGCCAGGACCACGCAGCCCGGGTCCAGGACGGCGGCCACCGCGGCCGCGCCGACCGCGAGGCGGTGGGCGAGGGCGTCCAGGAAGAGGCCGTGACCGGAACCGAGCGCGGTCGCCGGGTCGAGGCCGTGCGCCACGGCCAGGGCCTCGACGGCGGCCACGCAGGCCAGCTCGTGGAAGCCGCCGTCGCAGCCGAAGGCCGATGGCAGCCCCGACGTGCCGGGCACGGGCAGGAAGCCGATCTCACCGGCGCCGCCGGAGGCCCCGCGGCGCAGCCGCCCGTCGAGGACGACCGCCGCGCCGACCCCCTGGCCGAGCCAGAGCAGGACGAAGTCGTCCCGGTCGCTGGCCGCGCCCTCGCGCAGCTCGGCGACGGCGGCGAGGTTGGTCTCGTTCTCGACCAGGACGTCTGCCGGGAGCCGCTCCTGGAGGGCGCCGATGAGCCGGCGGTGCCAGGCGGGCAGTCCGGTGGAGTCGCGCAGCTCGCCGGTGGCCGGGTCGATGAGGCCGGGCGCGCCGACGGCCACGGTGTGGAGCCGCTCGACGCCGGCCTCCTTCGCCGTCCGCTCCAGGAGCGTGACGGCCTTCTCCACGGCGGGGCCGGTGCCGGCGTCGTCGCCGACGGGCGCGGCCGCCTCGGCCAGCGTGGCGCCGAGGAGGTCGGTGACGGTGACCGCCACGGACCGGGTCCGCACGTCGAGCGCGGCGAGATGGGCGCGGTCGGCGACGATCCCGTACAGCTTGGCGTTGGGGCCGCGGCGCTCGGCGCCGGCCTCGCCGACGACATGGACGAGTCCGGAGCCGCTGAGCCGCTCGACGAGGTCGGCGACGGTGGGGCGGGAGAGTCCGGTGAGCGTCTTGAGCTGGGTGGCCGTCAACGGGCCTTCGTCCTGGAGCAGGCGCAGGGCGAGCCGGTCGTTGATGGCCCGGGCGGTGCTCGGGGATGCGGCCATGCGGTGATCCTCTCAGATGCCCGCCGGGCACGGGCCCCTCTCCGTACTATTTATCAGGCAGGGTTCCTGATAGTTTACTGCCCGTCCGAGGAGCGACCACTCTCAGGGGAGGGCACATGGCGGCGGAGACCGTCTTCACCACCGAGCGGCTGCGACGGGCGCGGTTCGCCGTCGCGGCCGTCTTCTGCGTCCACGGCGCGGTCACCGGCAGCTTCGCGACCCGCATCCCGTGGATCCAGGAGCACGCGGGCGTCAGCGCCGGCCAGCTGGGGCTCGCCCTCGCCTTCCCCGCGATCGGCGCCTCGCTCGCGATGCCGCTGGCCGGCTCGATCAGCCACCGCTTCGGCGCCCGCACGGCGCTGCGCGGGCTGCTCGCCCTGTGGACCCTGGCCCTGACGCTGCCCTCGCTCGCGCCGAACGTGTACGGCCTGTGCGCGGCGCTCTTCGTCTACGGCGCCAGCGCGGGCATGTCCGACGTCGCCATGAACGCGCTCGGCGTCGAGACCGAGAACCGGCTCGGCCGCTCGATCATGTCCAGCCTGCACGGCATGTGGAGCGCGGGCGCCCTGCTCGGCTCGGCGGCCGGCACCGTCGCCGCCCACCTCGGCGGCGACGCCCGCGTGCACCACCTGATCGCCGCCCTGGTGCTCACCGCCCTCGGCCTGGCCGCCTGTCAGGGCGTGCTCGACCTGCGCAGCGCGCCCGAGGAGGAGGCCCCGCCGCGCTTCGCGCTGCCTCCGAAGTCCGCCCTGGTCATCGGCGCGATCGGGTTCTGCGGAGTGTTCGCGGAGGGCGCGAGCCTCGACTGGTCGGCCGTCTACCTCAAGCAGGAGCTGAGCACGTCGGCCGGCCTCGCCGCCGCCTCGACCACCGCCTTCGCGCTCACCATGGCCGTGGCGCGGCTGGTCGGCGACCGGGTGGTGGACCGCTTCGGCGCGGTCCGTACGGTACGGGCCGGGGGCGCGGCCGCCACCCTCGGCGGGCTGCTCGTGGTCCTCGCGCCGCACGCGGCCGTGGCGATGGCCGGTTTCGGGCTGATGGGCCTCGGCGTCGCGGTCGTCGTCCCGCTCGCCTTCGCCGCCGCGGCCCGCAGCGGCCCGAACCCGAGCCAGGCGATCGCGGGCGTCGCCACCATCACGTACACCTCGGGTCTGGTCGCCCCGTCGGCGATCGGCGGCATCGCGGACGCGACCTCGCTGGTGGGCTCCTTCGGCCTGGTCACGCTGCTCTGCTTCGGCCTGGTGCTCGGCGCGGGGGTGCTCAGGTCCGGGGCCCGTGCCGGCGCGGGCGCGGCCCCGGCCCGTACGACGGAAGAGGTGCGCTGACCTGCGGCCCTTACCATGTGGCTGGTCTTCATCCGTGGATTGACCTCCGCATTCACCCCCTGAGAACTGGAGCGAGCACATGAGCCTCGGCGTGCGCTGGACCCTGCACGGCGACGGGAGGACACCCGCTCCCGGGGCCGTCGTCCGGCCCGACGAGCGCCTGTCCTGGCCGCGAACGGTCGGGCTCGGCGCCCAGCACGTGGTGGCCATGTTCGGGGCCTCGTTCGTGGCCCCGGTGCTCATGGGTCTCGACCCGAACCTCGCGATCATGATGTCCGGTGTCGCCACCGTGATCTTCCTGCTCGCGACGCGCGGCACGGTCCCCTCGTACCTCGGCTGCTCGCTCTCCTTCGTGGGCGTCGCGGCCGCGATCCGGGCGTCCGGCGGCACCAGTGCCACGGTCACCGGGGCGGTCTTCGTGGTCGGCGCGGTGCTGTTCCTCGCGGGTCTCGCGGTGCGGAGGTTCGGCGCGCGGATCATCCACGCGGCCATGCCGCCGGTGGTCACCGGCGCCGTGGTCATGCTGATCGGCTTCAACCTGGCGCCGGTCACCGCCTCCGTCTACTGGCCGCAGGACCAGTGGACGGCGCTGCTCGTGATGCTCTTCACCGGTCTTGCCGTGGTCTGTCTGCGCGGCTTCTGGTCGCGGATCGCGATCTTCCTCGGCCTGATCTTCGGCTACACCATCTCCTGGGTCTTCGACCTGGTCTTCGGCAGGATCCACTCGGTGTCGCCGGGCGGCCAGGTCACCGACCACTGGCGGCTCGACCTCTCCGGCGTCGCCAAGGCCGACTGGATCGGCCTTCCGTCGCTGCACGGTCCGAGCTTCGAGTGGTCCGCGATCCTCGTGGCGCTGCCCGTCGTCATCGCGCTGATCGCCGAGAACGCCGGCCACGTCAAGGCCGTCGGCGAGATGACCGGCAGCTCGCTCGACGACAAGCTCGGCACCGCGATCGCCGCCGACGGCGTCGCGTCCATGCTCTCCACGGGTGTCGGCGGCCCGCCCAACACCACGTACTCCGAGAACATCGGCGTCATGGCCGCCACCCGCGTCTACTCCACCGCCGCCTACTGGGCCGCGGCCGGCTTCGCGCTGCTCTTCGGCCTCTGCCCCAAGTTCGGCGCGGTCGTCGCCGCCATCCCCGGCGGTGTGCTCGGCGGCATCACCGTGATCCTCTACGGCATGATCGGCCTGCTCGGCGCCCAGATCTGGATCAACGCCAAGGTCGACCTGCGCAACCCGCTCAACCTGGTCCCGGCCGCGGCCGGCATCATCATCGGCGTCGGCGGCGTCAAGCTGACCTTCACCGACACCTTCGAACTCGGCGGCATCGCGCTCGGCACGATCGTGGTCATCACCGGCTACCACGTGCTGCGCGCCTTCGCCCCGGCGCACATGAAGCAGCAGGAGCCGTTGCTCGACTCCGGCACCAGCTCGTACGAGACGGGCGAGGAGTCCGCGGCCAAGTCCTGACGCATTCGCCCGTTCTGGCGAAGCCGGGCGGCGGAACCGCTCCGTCCGGCTTTCCGGCTGCCACCCTGCACCCATGGCGCAGACGCAGCACCTCCAGCTCGGACCCTTCACGGCCGTCGACCCCGTGGTGGACCGGATGCGGACGCTCCGCGCGGCCTGGCATCCGGCCGACGGGGTCGCCGTGTTCAACCGGGTCTACCTGACCGTCACCGAGGAGATCGGCCGGGCCATCGAGGCGGGCGCCTTCGCCGACCGGCGGGCCGCCGCCACCCTCGACGTGCGGTTCGCCCAGCGCTATCTCGCGGTGGTCGACACCGTCGCCACCGGCTGCCCGGCCCCCGCCTGCTGGCGGCCGCTGTTCCACTACCGCCGCCATCCCGGCGTACGGCCGCTCCAGTTCGCCCTCGCCGGGATCAACGCGCACATCGGGCACGACCTGGCGCTCGCGGTGGTCGACACCTGCCGGACCCTGGACTGCGCGCCGAAGGAGCTGGAGGACGAGTTCGACCGGGTCGGCGACGTCCTCGTCCTCCTGGAGGAGCGCATCCGGGACGAACTGATGCCGGGCCCGGACCTCCTGGAGGTCGCGGACCCGCTGACGCATCTGCTCGGCTGCTGGAGCCTGGACCGGGCCCGCGACGGGGCCTGGCTCGCCGCCCGCTCGCTGTGGCAGCTGCGGCGACTGCCCGACCTGGCCGAGGAGTTCACGGAACGCCTCGACCGGTCGGTCGGCCTGGTGGGGCGGATGCTGCTCACGCCCCTCGCCAGGCCCTAGGGGAACTGCCGGATCAGTCCTCCGGCAGCTCGACCGGGGCGATCTCGTCGTACACGTCGCCCGGGCCCGGGTTGGTGCCGTCGGTCGCGCCGCCGAAGTGGTGCATGACGCCCCACACCGCGTTGAGCGCGGTCTGCACCGCGCCCTCGGCCCAGCCGGCCGTCCACGAGATGTCGTCGCCGGCGAGGAAGATGCCGCGCTTGTCCTCCGGCAGCCGGTCCTGCATGAAGTGCGTGAACAGGCGGCGCTGGTAGCGGTAGTGGCCCGGCAGGTTCGCCTTGAAGGCGCCCATGAAGTAGGGCTCGTTCTCCCAGGAGACCGTCACCGGGTTGCCGATGATGTGCTTCCGGATGTCGACCTTCGGGTAGATCTCGCCGAGCGACTTCAGCATGACCTCCATCCGCTCGGTCGCGGAGAGCGGCAGCCACTTCAGGCTGTCGTCGCACCACGTGTACGAGAGGCAGATGACGGCCGGCTTGTCCGGACCGTCGTCCAGGAGGTAGGTGCCGCGGGTCATCCGGTCGGTCAGCGTCATCGACATGACGTCCCGGCCGGTCTCCTCGTCCTTGTCCAGCCAGAACGGCCGGTCCACGGGCACGAAGAGCTTCGAGGACTCCATGTAGTGGGTGCGCTCGATCGCGGTCCAGTGGTCGATCGGGAAGAGCGAGTCGTCGCAGGCGATCTTGGAGAGCAGCATCCAGGACTGGGCGGTGAAGATCGCCGCCTGGTACGTGCGGATGTCGCCGGACGCGTCGGTGACGGTGATCCGGTTGCCGGCGGCGCGGTTCAGCCGGGTGACGGCCGGCTTGGGCTGGCCGCCCTCGTGCAGCGAGGCCAGCGAGGTGCCCTGCGCCCAGTGGACGATCTTCTCCGGCTCGCGCTCCCACAGGCGCAGCGGCAGCTGCTGCGAGCCGCCGACGATGCCGCGGTGGTGGTCGTCGGCCTCGGTGTAGACCACCCGCAGGATCTCCAGGATGGAGTTCGGGAAGTCGGTGTCCCAGCCGCCGGTGCCGAAGCCGACCTGGCCGAAGATCTCGCGGTGCCGGAAGGACTTGAATGCCTCGGACTCGCAGAGGAAGCCGTAGAAGGTCTGGTTGTCGAGCTTCTCGACGAGCTTCGCCCAGATCTCGCGGATGCGCGGGACGTCGCGCTCGCGCATGGCGCGGTTCATGTCGGAGAAGTCGGCACCCTCGTCGAGGCACTTGTTCCAGGCCTCTGCGACGTCGCGGTAGACCTGCGGCAGGTCGGCGATGGTCTCGGCGTAGTGCGACTCGCCCTTGAGGTCGACGACGGTCGACGGGGTGGCCTCGGCCAGCGGGTTCGGGAACGGCCGGGTGGTCAGGCCGACCAGGTCGATGTAGTGCTGGAGCGCCGTGGAGGAGGGCGGGAAGCGCATCGCGCCCATCTCGGCGGTCAGGCCCTCGGTCTCCGGGCCCTCGAAGCCGACCGTGCGGAGCCGGCCGCCGATCTGGTCGGCCTCGTAGACGACGGGCTTCATGCCCATCTTCATCAGTTCGTAGGCGGCGATGATGCCGGACAGGCCGCCACCGATGATCGCGACCTCGGTGCCGTGCTCGGTGGCCGGGATCTGGCCCAGGCCGGCCGGGTGGGCCAGGAAGTCGTCGTAGGCGTACGGGAAGTCCGGACCGAACATGGTGATCGGCGGCTGGCCGTCGGTGTGCTGGACGGCAGTGGGCACCGTGGACGTCATGGGGTACGGACTCCTTGCACGAAACGGGTGAGGCAGGTGAAGCGGGGGCGGGCGGGGGACGGCTCTAGACGAGGGAGCCGTACAGGCCCGGGCGGCGGTCGCGGAGATAGGGGTTCTCCGCGCGGGAGGCCGCGAGGAAGTCGGTGTCGGCGTCGCCGAGGACCAGGTCGTCGCCGCGCCCGGCGCGGGCCCGGGCGGTGCCGTCGGGGCCGGCCAGGACGGACAGGCCGACGAACTCGAAGTCGCCCTCGGGGCCGGTCCGGTTGGCGTACGCGATGTAGAGCTGGTTCTCGAAGGCGCGGACCGGGACGACGGAGAGCGGGATGATCTCGGCCGGGTGCATCAGCGCGGTGGGCACCAGGAGGAGGTCGGTGCCGGCCAGCGCGTGCGCCCGGACGTTCTCGGGGAACTCGACGTCGTAGCAGATCATCAGGCCGACCGTGAGGCCGCCGAGCTCCGCCTGGACGACGGCCTCGTCGCCGGGCGTGAACCACTTCGCCTCGAAGTCGCCGAAGAGGTGGGTCTTGCGGTAGTGGACGAGCCGGGCGCCGTCGGGACCGAAGAGCTGGGCGGAGTTGTAGATCACGCCGTGCCGCTCGGTGTCGCGCTCCGGGTAGCCGTAGCCGACGGCGAGGCCGTGGCGGGCGGCGATGGCGGCGACCGCCTCGGCGGAGGGGCCGTCGGCCGGCTCGGCCAGGCGGGCCATGGCGTCGCCGATGGCGTAGCCGGTCAGGAACAGCTCGGGGGCGAGCAGCACGTCGGCGCCGGCGGCGGCCGCGCGGCCCGCGGCCTCCTCGAGGACCTTGAGGTTGGCGGCCACGTCACCGAGCTCACCGGAGCTCTGGAGCAGGGCGGTGCGCAGCGCGGGCATGGGCCGTCCTCGGAGGTCGAAGTTGAGGGAGGAATTCAAGGGGAAGCTGTCAAAAACGGTACGGTTTCGGGCTCGGCCGAAACAAGGCGAGACCGTTGCGGACCGACCGTCGAACCGTTGCGCGCTCACCCGCCGCAGCGGCGATTCGTTGCGCACCCCCCATGGGCATGATCGTCCGCACGGCGTACGGCTCCCCGCCGCACGGCGGAGGCGGGGACCGTTCCCGGGCGCGATGTACGGACGCGGGCGGGCCGGAAGAGTGGTGGGCGTCCGGTCGAGGGGCCGGACGACCTGCCGAAAGGACCGCCTCCGATGGACCGCCCGACGAACCGCCCGACGAACCGCCGCACGAACCGCCGCATGAACCGGCTTGCGAAGAGCGCCGCCGTCGCCGCCGCCCTGCTGATCACCGCGGGTGCCGCCGGTTCCGCCACGGCCGACGCCGACTGGTCGGGCAAGGGACCGCGTGAGGCGGCCGCCCTGACCGGCACGGCGAAGCTCTACCGGCCGGCCGGCGACGACATCACGTTCAGCTTCGACGCGCATCTGGCGGCGAAGGACAACACGCACCCGGAGAACGCGACCGGCACCTTCCGGTTCAGCCACTACAAGGGCGACTGGGGCGGCTACGCCGTGGCGGAGGTGGACTGCCTGGCCACCGGCGGCAAGGTGGCCGTCGTGACGGGCCGGATCGTCGAGACCGACGTGCAGGAGTTCAAGGGCGCGCGGGTCGGGATCTCGGTGAACGACCTCGGTAAGCACGACCGGCTGGGCTACAGCTGGCTGACCCAGGCTCCGGAGAAGGGCGACGTCCCGAAGTGCCAGACCGCGCCGCCGTTCGAGAAGGTCAAGGAGGGCACCGGCGACTTCCACGTGCTGCCCTGGATCCTCGACTACCCGACCCGGTGAACGGCGGAAGGGCGGACCGCCCCACGGGGGTGGGCGGTCCGCCCTTCCGGACGGGGTTCTCAGGCGGGCGAGCCCGAGGAGAAGCGCCGCAGCAGCGGCGACAGCACGAGCACCGACTTCGTGCGCTCCACGAAGGGCTCGCCCGCGATCCGCTCCAGGACGCGCTCGAAGTGGCGCATGTCGGAGGCGAAGACCTGGACGACGGCGTCCGCGTCACCGGTCACGGTCGACGCGGACACCACCTCCGGATACCGCTCCAGGCCGCGCCGGATGTCCTCCGGCGAGGTGTTGTGGCGGCAGTAGATCTCGACGAACCCCTCCGTCTCCCAGCCGAGCGCCGCCGGGTCCACCCGTACGGTGAAGCCGGTGATGGCGCCCTCGGCCCGGAGCCGGTCCACGCGCCGTTTCACGGCGGGCGCGGAGAGACCGACCAGCGAGCCGATGTCGGCGTAGCTGCGGCGGGCGTCTTCCGCGAGGGCGTGGACGATGCGTTCGTCGAGGTCGTTGAGTCGCACTACGGGTGGATCACTTCTCTGCAGGGGCCTCTGCCAGGACCGGAGCGTCGGCCGTGGCCGTGGCCAGTCGGGAGCGGCGCATGCCGTACAGGAAGTAGAACACGAGTCCCGCGGCCATCCAGCAACCGAAGACCACCCAGGTCACGGTGTCGAGGCTGAACATGTTGTACGCGCAGAAGATGAAGCCGAGCACCGGGAAGACCGGGCCGAACGCCACCTTGAAGGTGCGCGGCATGTCCGGACGGGTGTAACGGAGCACGATCACCGCGATGTTGACCAGGCCGAAGGCGAAGAGGGTGCCGATGCTGGTGGCGTCGACGAGCTTGCCGAGCGGGATGACCGAGGCGAGGACGGCGCAGAAGAGCGAGACGATCACCGTGTTGACGCGCGGGGTGCCGGTCTTGGCGCTGACCTTGCCGAAGGCCTTCGGCACCAGGCCGTCGCGAGACATGGCGAAGAGGATGCGGGTCTGGCCGTAGAGCACGGTCAGCACGACGCTGGCGATGGAGATGACGGCGCCGGCGGCGAGCATGGTGCCCCAGAAGGTCTGCCCGGTGACGTCGTTCATGATCGCGGCCAGGGTGGCCTCGGAGCCCGCGAAGTCCTTCCAGTGCCAGGCGCCGACCGCGACGGCGGCGACGAGCACGTAGAGGACGGTGACGATGAGCAGCGAGAGCATGATCGCCCGCGGCAGGTCGCGCTTGGGGTTCTTGGCCTCCTCGCCGGCCGTGGAGGCGGCGTCGAAACCGATGTAGGAGAAGAACAGGCTGGCGCTGGCGGCGCCGACGCCCGACATGCCGAGCGGCATGAAGTCCTTGTAGTTGCCGGACTTGAAGCCCATGAAGCCGATGCCGCAGAAGAGGGCGAGCGCGGCGATCTTCACGACGACCATGATCGTGTTGACGACGGCGGACTCGCGGGCGCCGCCGAGCAGGAACACCATGGCGAGCAGCACGACGATCAGGCCCGGCAGGTTGATGATGCCGCCCTCACCCGGGGCGGACGACAGCACGTCGGGGATGGTGACGCCGATGGTGCCGTCGAGCAGCTCGTTGAGGTACTCACCCCAGCCGACGGCCACGGCGGCGACCGAGACGCCGTACTCGAGGACCAGACACCAGCCGCAGACCCAGGCGACGAGTTCGCCCATCGTTGCGTACGCGTACGAGTACGAGGAGCCCGCGACCGGGATGGAGCCGGCCAGCTCGGCGTACGAGAGGGCCGAGAAGAGCGCCGTGAGACCGGCGATCACGAAGGACAGCGTGACGGCCGGACCGGCCTTGGGCACCGCCGAGCCGAGCACGACGAAGATGCCGGTGCCGAGCGTCGCACCGATGCTGATCATGGTCAGCTGCCACATGCCGAGCGAGCGGCGGAGCGAGCCGCCCTCGCCCTGCCCACCCTCTGCGACCAGGCTTTCTACCGGCTTGCGGCGGATGAGGGCGGAGAGCCCGGAGGTCTTGCGTGCGGTCGGGACGGACATGTCCTCGACGGGTGGGGCTGCGCCGTGGTCAAGCACTGCGGGGGCTCCTTATCGCTGCCTGTGGACGAGCGGGGACCGCGGCGGTGACGTGGGCATGCCGAAAGAGACCCACGGGGGAAGGGGAACCGCCGAGCAGGCGGTCGCCGCCACTCCTGGTACGGGGCATGAGCCTAAGCGCTAATGCTTCGCACTCGTAATGCAGGGTTGTTGCGCAGTGGTGGATGATCATTGCGCGCTTCGGACCCAGACGGGGAAACATTGCGCGCTGCCGCATGAATCGACACATCGGGGGCATTGGCGCTGCTGCCGCGCTTATTGACTCCTCGGTGCGTTTGACCCACGCTGCACCCGCCCGAACGGAGGCCCTCATGAGCAGTCCGGCGCCCTGGCTGGAGCCCGAACCCTT
This sequence comes from Streptomyces sp. NPDC003943, assembly GCF_053605265.1. Taxonomy (NCBI): domain Bacteria; kingdom Bacillati; phylum Actinomycetota; class Actinomycetes; order Kitasatosporales; family Streptomycetaceae; genus Streptomyces; species Streptomyces sp. NPDC003943. The sequence goes on from NZ_JBSGIW010000103.1 coordinate 10,767, forward strand.
TCTGCGCGGCACGGCCTGGCGGGACGGCGCCGGCCGGCCGGTACGGGCCGATCCGGCCGACCTGGCGCGGCTGCCCTGGGACGTCGCCGATCGGGCCGCGCTGCCCATCGGGGTGCGCCTGGAGTTCAGGGCGGCGCCCGGCACCAGGGCCGTGGAGGTGCGCTACCGGGCGGCCGTGCCCGGGGCGGGCGATCCACTACGCGCGTTGCGGCATGGCTTCGCGCTCTGGCGGGGCGGGCGGTGCCTCGCGGAGGTCTTCGCTGAGCCCGCGGAGCAGGCCACCCTTCGCCTCGAACTCCCGCCCGACGGTGGCGAGTTCACCGTGCGCCTGCCGGAGCAGCAGCGGCCGCTCGTCCTCGGGCTGCGGCCCGCACGCGGCGGCGTCCTCTCCCCCGCGCCGTACCGCCCGCGGTGGCTGGTGCACGGCGACTCGATCACCGAGGGCTGGTGGGCGACCCGGCCCGCGCACGCCTGGCCCGCGGTGGCCGGCCGGGCGCTCGGCCTCGACCCGGTGAACCTCGGCTACGCGGGCGGGGCGCGCGGCGAACTCCCGCTCGCCGAGCAGCTCGCCCGCCTGCCGGGCGCTCTGATCACCCTCGCCTTCGGCACCAACTGCTGGGCCTCCGTGCCCAGTTCGGCGCCACTGCTGTACGAGACCACCCGGGCCTTCGTCGCCCTGGTCCGCCGCGGCCACCCGGTCACCCCGCTGCTGCTGCTCTCCCCCGTGCTGCGCCCGGCGGCGGAACGCACCGGCAACGCCCTGGGCGCCACCCTCGCGGAGCTCCGCACGGCCATGGAGGAGGCCGTACGGGACCTCGTGGCGGCCGGCGACACCCGTCTCGCCCTGCTGCCCGGACGCCCGCTGCTCGGCCCCGAGCACCTCGCCGACGGCCTGCACCCGAACGACCGCGGCCACGCGCGGATCGCGGCGGCGGTGACGGGGGCGCTGCGGGCGAAGGGCTGGGTGGGGCGGGCGAGCGGGGCGGACAGAGCAGACCGAGGGGACCGGGCGGGAACGCCGTAGGGCCCCCGGGAACGGATTCCCGGGGGCCCTACGGACGGTGGTCTATGCCGATATGCCGATGGGTCTCGGCCGACTAGCTCCAGCTGGCGTGCAGCGGCTTGCCCTCCGCGTAACCGGCGGCGGACTGGATGCCGACGACGGCCTTCTCCTCGAACTCGGCGAGCGAGGCCGCACCGGCGTAGGTGCAGGAGGAGCGGACACCGGCGATGATCGAGTCGATCAGGTCCTCGACGCCCGGACGCTGCGGGTCGAGGAACATTCGGGAGGTGGAGATGCCCTCCTCGAACAGCGCCTTGCGGGCGCGGTCGTACGAGGACTCGTCGGAGGTCCGGTTCTTGACGGCGCGGGCCGAGGCCATGCCGAAGGACTCCTTGTAGGCACGGCCCTTGGCGTCGTGCTGGAGGTCGCCCGGGGACTCGTAGGTGCCGGCGAACCAGGAGCCGATCATCACGTTGGACGCGCCGGCGGCCAGCGCCATGGCGACGTCGCGCGGGTGCCGGACACCGCCGTCGGCCCACACGTGCTTGCCGTACTTCCTGGCCTCGGCGGCGCACTCCAGGACGGCCGAGAACTGCGGCCGGCCCACGCCGGTCATCATGCGGGTGGTGCACATGGCGCCGGGGCCCACACCGACCTTGATGATGTCGGCGCCGGCCTCGATGAGGTCCTTGACGCCCTCGGCGGCGACGATGTTGCCGGCCACGATCGGGACGTGCGGGTCGAGCGCCCGGACGGTCCTGATCGCGCTGATCATCGACTCCTGGTGGCCGTGCGCGGTGTCGATGACGAGCGTGTCCACGCCCGCGTCGAGCAGCAGCTTGGCCTTGCCCGCCACGTCGCCGTTGATGCCGACGGCGGCGGCGATGCGCAGCCTGCCCTTGCCGTCCACGGCCGGGCTGTAGAGGGTCGCGCGCAGCGCGCCCTTGCGGGTGAGGATGCCGACCAGCTTGCCGTCGGCGTCGACTGCCGGGGCGTAGCGGCGGTTGGCGGCGTCGAGGGTGTTGAACGCCTCGCGCGGCTCGATGTCGGCGTCCAGCAGCAGCAGGTCCTTGGACATGACCTCGGACAGCTGGGTGAAGCGGTCCACGCCGGACAGGTCGGCGTCGGTGACGACGCCGATCGGGCGCCGGTTCTCGTCGACGACGACACCGGCGTCGTGCGCGCGCTTGGGCAGCAGCGAGAGCGCGTCGGCGACGGTCTGGTGGGGCTCCAGGACGATCGGGGTGTCCAGGACCAGGTGGCGGGACTTCACCCAGGCGATGACGTCGGTGACGACGTCGATCGGAATGTCCTGCGGAATGACGACCAGGCCGCCACGGCGGGCGACGGTCTCGGCCATGCGGCGGCCGGCGATGGCGGTCATGTTGGCGACGACGAGCGGGATCGTCGTACCCGTCCCGTCGGGCGAGGAGAGATCCACGGCCTGACGGGAACCGACGGCCGAGCGGCTCGGCACCATGAACACATCGTCGTACGTGAGGTCGTACGGCGGCTTGACGTCATTGAGGAAACGCACGTGCTGACATCCCAGTCGTTCGGATCGGCCCCTAGGCATTTCAGCCAGGGGAAAAAGCACGTAGTTCAGTGTTGCATGGGGGGTGCCGCGGGTGGAGGGGGCGGATCGTCCGAGCCTGACGCGGGGGCGTCTGTCGGATCCTCCAAATCGGCGAGTTCGCCGCCGAGCCAGAGCAGTACCGCGAGGCCGGCCGAGCTGGTCCGGGCAGCCGCCGAGAACACCTCCTGGGCGATGGCCCACTCCTCCGGTTCGGCCTCGGCATAAGCCTGCCAGCCCGTCACCACGATCGCCATGGGTCGGTGCATATCCGCGAGACAGTCGGCGAGCGCGTCCCAGTTGCGGCCGAACCAGATGGGCAGCGGGAGCGCGCGGACGCAGCGGTTCATGAAGGTCGTCTTGTCGGTGACCCCGTGGAGGTCGAGGACGGTGAGGTCCCCGAGCTCCTCGAGTCTCGCCCCGATCCCGGTCATCCCGCGACCACCTCCCGGAAGCTCGCGTAGTGGTCGTCCGTGTAGTAGATCTCTCCGTCGCCGCCGGTGACGAGCCGTCGGGCCCCGCGGTCGCGCTCGCCCGGGGTCCTGACCGTGTACTCGTGGTAGTAGCCGCGCTTCTGCTTCGGCAGGACGCGCTCGAAGTTCGAGAAGACGGCGCCGTCCTTGGCATACGGGAAGGGCCCGCCGGCCCGGATGAGGACCAGCGTCTTCCGCGCCTCGGCCGGCAGCCGCGACTCGAGGACGGTGGGAAGACCGGAGCGCGCGGACGGCGCGGCCGTCGAAACCGCTGCCGTCGTACGGGACGGGGTGGCCGAATCGGCGCTCGCACCGCCACCGGAGCACCCCGTCAGGAACAGCGAGACCCCGGCCAGCAGGGCGAGCCCGAGCCGGGCGCATCGAGAAAACATGCCCCGATGCTGCCATCGAGCCCGCGGGGCCGCCCGGGGGACGCGCCGCCGGGAGAGAGGCGGCCTGGGGCCGGCGGAGGCGGAGCCGGACGGGCGGGAGACGCACGGCCCGGAGGGAGGCGGACCTGAGCCGGGCCGAGGCGGAGCCGGACGGACCGGGACACGGACCGCCCTGGCGGCGGCCGGGCCGGAGCCGGACCGGCAGGGGCACGGCCCGCTCCGGAGCGGACCGCCCCGGAGCCGGACCGCCCCGGAGCCGGACCGCCCCGGAGCGGGACCGCCCCGGAGCCGGTCCGGACCGGAGTCAGGCCAGGGTCCTGGCCCCGTCTGCTCAGATGCCGTCCGGGTCCGCGCGGTCGAGGGCCGGGCGGGGGCCGGGGCTGAACTCGCTCAGCAGGTAGTCGGCGGCCGAGCGGTCGGTCACCAGGCTGGTGACGAGACCGGAGCGGAGCACCGCGCCGATCGCCGCCGCCTTGCGGTAGCCGCCCGCGATGGCGACGACCTCGGGGATCCGGCGCAGCCGGTCCGCCTCGACGGTGATGCACCGCTCGCCGAGGTCGCGGCCGACCCGGCGGCCCTCCGCGTCGAAGAGGTGCGCGGACATCTCGGCGGCGACGCCGAGCGAGGCGTAGTGGGCGCGCTCCTCCTCCGACAGCATGTCGTGGACGGTGGAGACGCCCGGCTCCCAGGAGCCGATGGACACGCAGGCGACCGTCACCTTGTCGAAGTACTCGAAGGCCCGGGCGATGCCGGTCTGGCTGCGCAGCGCGTTGGCGGTCGCCGCGTCGGGCAGCAGCATCGGCGCGTAGATGGGGTGCGCCTCGCCGCCGGACACCTGGGCGGCCCGCCGGACCGCCTCGACCGAGCCGCGCTCGGCCGTGCCCGCGTCGTACACGCCGGTGAGCTGCACCACCGTGCAGGGCGGCAGCCGGTCGAGGGCGGCCGCCATGTGGATCGTGGAACGGCCCCAGGCGAGGCCGAGCACGTCGCCCTCGGTGACCAGCTCGCCGAGCAGGTCGGCCGCGACCTCGCCGAGGTTCTCCGGGTCGGGCGACTCTTCCTCGCCGTCCGCCGGGGACTCGACGACGACGGCATGACGCAGGCCGTAGCGGGCGCGGAGCGCGTCGGAGCGCTCTGCGTCCAGCTCGGCCGGTACGCGGATCTCGATGCGCACGAGGTCGCGCTCCAGGGCGGTCTCCAGGACCCGGGCCACCTTGAAGCGGCTCACGCCGAACTCCTCGGCGATCTGGATCTTGGACTTGCCCTCGAGGTAGAAGCGACGGGCCATGGCCGCCGCCTGCACGAGCTCCGCGGGTCCCATCCGCAGGGCTGACCGTCCCGCCGACATACCCGCCACCGCGATCTCCTCACTGCTGTTCACGTGCCGCTGCCGCGCTTCATTTGCTGCTGGTGCTGCCACTGGTGTTGCCAGGGCTAGCGACTGCTGTTCTTACTGGTGCTGTTCACACTCTGGACCCACTGTTCATCCTGTCAGATCCGGCGGGCCCTGAACGGCCGTGTCGGCAGCCCGACGGACCGCGTTCACGTACCGGTGGGTCAGTGGAGGCTCAGTGGCCACACGCCCACGCGGCGGAGGCGCTCGCGGCCTCCGCCCTGTCCCGCAGCGAGCGGACCGCGGCGGTCGGGTCGGCGGCTCCGTAGACGGCGGAACCGGCCACGAAGACGTCCGCGCCGGCCTCGGCGCACCGCTCGATGGTGGACTCGGAGACGCCGCCGTCGACCTGGAGCCAGAGCTCGAGGCCGTGCTTGGAGATCAGCTCACGGGTGCGGCGGATCTTCGGCAGCATGATGTCGAGGAACGCCTGACCGCCGAAGCCGGGCTCGACCGTCATGATCAGCAGCATGTCCAGCTCGGGCAGCAGGTCCTCGAACGGCTCGATGGGGGTGGCCGGCTTGAGCGCCATCGACGCCCGGGCCCCCTTGGCGCGGATCTCCCGGGCCAGGCGTACGGGCGCGGCCGCGGCCTCCACGTGGAAGGTGACGGAGCCGGCGCCGGCCTCCACGTACTGCGGGGCCCAGCGGTCCGGGTCCTCGATCATCAGGTGGCAGTCGAGCGGGGTGTCGGTGGCCCGGGCCAGCGACTCGACGACGGGCACGCCCAGCGTCAGGTTGGGCACGAAGTGGTTGTCCATCACGTCGACGTGCAGCCAGTCGGCCCCGTCGACCGCCTTCGCCTCATCGGCGAGCCGGGCGAAGTCCGCGGACAGGATGCTGGGATTGATCTGCGCCATGTGCCAAGCCTGCCATGTTCTTGAGGACTTCTTTGCCGCTGCGGAGTTTGAATCCTAGGGGGTACCGAGCGTACTGGTACAGACCAGGAGAAAACTCCGCCTCGGAGTCACCTTGGAGCCGCTTCGGAGCGGCCTCGGCGTCAGGCCGTGCGGCGGATCAGCGCCAGATACATGGCGTCCGTACCGTGCAGATGCGGCCACAGCTGGACGTCCGGACCGTCGCCGAGGTCCGGTACGCCGGGCAGCAGCGGCCGGGCGTCGATCAGCTCGGCGCCGCCACCCGTCTTCTTCAGGACGTCGTCGACGACGACCCGGGTCTCGGCCAGGTGCGGGGAGCAGGTCGCGTAGCCGACCACGCCGCCTACCCGGACCGCTCGCAGCGCCTCGGTAAGCAGCCCCCGCTGCAGCGGGGCGAAGCCGTCGAGGTCGCCGGGGCGGCGGCGCCAGCGGGCCTCGGGGCGGCGGCGCAGCGCGCCGAGCCCGGAGCAGGGCACGTCCATCAGGACCCGGTCGAAGCTGCCCTCGCCCCACGGCGGGCGGGTGCCGTCGGCGGCGATGACCTGGTACGGGCCGGGGTTGCCGGCCAGCGCGCGCTCGACCAGGCGGGCGCGGTGCGGCTGCTTCTCGGAGGCGAGCAGGGCGGCACCGCGCTCGGCGGCGAGGGCGCCGAGCAGGGCCGCCTTGCCGCCGGGGCCGGCGCAGCCGTCGAGCCAGCGGGCGTCGGGGCCGTCGAGCGGGGCGTTGGCGAGGGCGATCGCCACGAGCTGGCTGCCCTCGTCCTGCACGCCGGCCCGGCTCTCCCGTACGGCCTCGATGGTGCCGGGGTCGCCGCCCTCCGCCATGCGGAGCGCGTACGGGGACCAGCGGCCGGGCTCGGTCTCGGCGGCCTGCTCCAGCTCGGCGACGGTGGCGCGGCCGGGGCGGGCGACCAGGGTGACCTCGGGCCGCTCGTTGTCGGCCGCGAGCAGCGCCTCGATGCCGGCCCGGCCGCCGCCGAGCGCGTCCCAGAGCGCGGACACGACCCAGCGCGGGTGCGAGTGGACGACCGCGAGGTGGTCCTCGGCGTCCTCGTCGTACGGCGGCGCGACCCGCGCCACCCACGTCTCGAAGTCGTCCTGCGCGATCTTGCGGAGGACGGCGTTGACGAACTTGGCCCGCCCGTCCCCGAGCACCACCCGCGCGAGCTCCACGGTCGCGGACACGGCGGCGTGGCTCGGGATCCGCGTCCCGAGCAGCTGGTGCGCCCCGAGCGCCAGCACGTCGAGCACCGGCGGGTCGACCTCCCGCAGCGGCCGGTCCACGCACGCCGCGATGATCGCGTCGTACGTCCCCTGCCGCCGCAGCGTCCCGTACACCAGCTCGGTCGCGAGCGCCGCGTCCCGCCCGTCGAACCCCTCGTTCTTCTCCCGCGCCTTCTTCAGCAGCGGCGGCAGCACGAGGTTGGCGTACGCGTCCCGCTCGTCCACGGCCCGCAGCACCTCGAAGGCGAGGATCCGCACGGGATCCTTCTTCGGCCGGCGGTGGGGCCTGGGGGCCTTGCCCGAGGTGGGCTTGGGCGCACGACGACGTGCCTGCTCGCTCAAAGGTGCTCCGCGTGACGAAATGAGGGGTCGAACCCCCTCAGCCTACGTCCGCGCGCCGCGACCGGGGAAAACGGGCCCTCGGGGCCCGGCCCGGTCAGGCCCCGACCCGTTCCCCGGCCGCGATCCGGACGCCGCGGGCCCAGTCCGCCGCCTTCATCGGCTTCTTGCCCTGGGGCTGGACCCAGAGCAGTTCGACGGCGTGGGAGCCGGTGCCGGCGTACACGTTGTTCTTGCCGACGGCGAGTTCGCCGGGGGCGAGGTCGGTGCGGTCCGGGAGGAGGGCGACCTGGATGAGCTTGAGGCGTTCGCCGCGGAAGAGGGTCCAGGCGCCGGGGGCCGGGGTGCAGCCGCGGACGACGCGGTCGACGCGGAGGGCCGGGGCGGCGAAGTCGACGTGGGCGTCCTCGACCTGGATCTTCGGGGCGAGAGTGATGCCGTCGGCGGGCTGCGGGACCGCCTTGAGGGCGCCGTCCTCGATGCCGTCCATGGTCGCCGCGAGCAGCCCGGCGCCCGCGAAGGCGAGCCGGGTGAGCAGGTCGCCGCTGGTGTCGGTGGGGCGGACGTCCTCGGTGACGACGCCGTACACCGGGCCGGAGTCCAGGCCCTCCTCGATCAGGAAGGTGGAAGCGCCGGTCACCTCGTCACCGGCCATGATCGAGTGCTGCACGGGCGCGGCGCCGCGCCACGCGGGCAGCAGCGAGAAGTGCAGGTTGACCCAGCCGTGGGTGGGGATGTCGAGGGCGACGCGGGGCAGCAGCGCGCCGTACGCGACGACCGGGCAGCAGTCCGGCGCGATCTCCCGCAGCCGGGCCAGGAACGCCTCGTCGCGCGGTCGCTCCGGCTTCAGGACCTCGATCCCGGCCTCCGCCGCGCGCTCGGCGACGGGGCTCGCGACGAGCCGCCGCCCGCGCCCCGCGGGGGCGTCGGGCCGGGTGACGACGGCGGCCACCTCGTGCCGCCCGGAGGCGAGCAGGGCGTCCAGGGCGGGTACGGCGACCTCGGGGGTGCCGGCGAAGACGAGCTTCACGCGCGAAAACCTCGTATCTCGGGGCGATGGGGGTGCCTCCCTGCTCGAGCGGAGCCGAAGCTCGGTCAGGAGGGCAGCGCACCAGTCTAGGCCGCGTCCGCCCTCGACACCCCCGGGGGCGTACGCGAGGACGAGCGCCCCGCGCATATGCGTATACGCCCCCGCAGCGTGACCCAACTCCCCGTGGCGCGTTGGTCAAGAGAGATTGACCGAAACGGGTCGCCCTCCCCCAGCGACCCGCCCCTTTTCACGCCGGTTCGAGAGGCTCATCCATGGCCGACCACGCAACCCACGACGCCCAGGCCCGGGCAAGTCTGCACCTGCTCGTGCGGGACATCGAGCGGGTCCGGCGGCAGGTGGACGCACTGCGCACGCTGACGGCCCAGCTGGGCAATGTCTACCGCCCTCGCCGCTCCGCCCCTTCGACGGGCTTCGTCGTCTACGGGCGCGCCCCCGCCCCGACCGTCCGTCTCGCCCAGGAACTGCGGGACAGCGTCGAGACCCTGGTCACCGCGGCCGTCGACTTCGACCGCTCGCTCGGGTTCTCGTGGGACGCGGTGGGCTCCGCGCTCGGAGTCACCAAGCAGGCGGTGCACCGCCGTTACGGCTCCCGCCGCGCCCCGCAGCCGGGCGGCGGCGCCCTGGAGCAGGACCGTACGGTGCAGGAGGCGGGCGCGACCCGCACGCTGCCGGTCGTCCCGACGGCCCGCAGCATGCCGCCGCAGCCGACCTCGGGCAGCCGGACGCTGCGCGAGGAGCCGCGCCCGCCGGCGTTCCCGGCACCGCGCAACGGCTGACCGTCGCAGCGCAGCCGAAGGCCGCCCGCCGGCGCTCCCGGACTCGTGCAACGGCCGACCACCACCGCACAGCCCACGCGCCCGTCGGCGCTCCCCGGCCCGCACAACGGCCGACCGTCGCAGCGACCCCCAAGGCCGCCCGTCGGCGCTCCCGGGCCCGTGCAACGGCCGACCACCACCGCACAGCCCACGCGCCCGCCGGCGCTCCCCGGCCCGCACAACGGCCGACCGTCGCAGCGACCCCCAAGGCCGCCCGCCCCCGCGGGCGGCCTTCGCTCGTTCACGGGGGCGCGCGGTGTCCGCTCAGCCGATGTCCGGGGGGTCCACCCGCACCCGTACCGGGTCACCGCCGCCCCGCGCCAAACGGGCCGCCTGGGCCTTCTTCAGGGCCGTGGCCAGGGCCGCGCCGCTGCCCGGCGGGACGCGGATCAGGGCCCTCTCCCACTGCTCGCCCGGCGGGGTGTCGCCGGGGCGGCGCGGGCCGCCGGGCCGGGTGACGGGGAGCGGGACGGGACCCAGGACCTCGGCGTCCGGGGGCAGTTCGGTGCCGGCCAGGAACGCGGCGAGGGCCTCCGGCGGGCCGGACACCGCCGCCATCCGGGAGACCGGCGGGAAGCCCAGCTCGGCGCGCTCGGCGAGCTCGCGCTGGGCGTGGCCGACGGGGTCCCAGCGGACGAGGGCCTGCACGGGCCGCAGGGTCGGCTCGGCGACGACCACGACGGTGCCGCCGTCCCCCTGGCCCCGTACGAGCGAGGCCGCGTCGATCCAGCGCCGCAGCGCCTCCTCGCCGGCCCGCAGGTCGGGGCGGCCGAGCATGGCCCAGCCGTCGAGGAGCAGCGCGGCCGCGTAGCCGCCGTCGGCGACCGGTTCGGCGCCCGGGGTGCTCACCACCAGGGCGGGGCGCCCGGGGACGCGGTCGAGGACGTGGTCGCGTCCGGAGGTCCGTACGGGTACGGCCGGGAACGCCCGGCCCAGCTCCTCCGCCGTGCGCCGGGCGCCCACGACCTGGGCGCGCAGCCGGTCGGAGCCGCAGGCCACGCAGTGCCAGTCGGGCGCGCCCCGGCCGCACCAGCCGCAGTGCAGCTCCCGCTGCTCCGGGGCCTCCAGGGGCCCGGAGCAGTGCCGGCAGCGGGCTGGCGTCCGGCAGCGCTCGCACGCCAGCCTCGGTACGTAGCCGCGGCGCGGCACCTGGACCAGCACCGGGCCCGCCTGCAGTCCCTCGCGCACCACCTGCCAGGCGAGCGTCGGCAGCCGGGCGGCACGGGCGGCCTCGTCGCGGGCGAGGTCGGTGTCGCCGACGGTGCGGACGAGCGGCGCTGCCGTACGCACCTGGTCTCGGGCCGGCAGCAGGGGCTGGGCCCAGCCGGACTCGACGAGCTGCGCGGCCTCGACCGTGCAGCTGGTGGAGCCGAGCAGGAAGGCGCAGCGGTCGTGGGCGGCGCGCAGCAGCAGCACGTCCCGGGCGTGCGGCTGCGGGGCGTGCGGCTCGCTGTGGCTGGAGTCACCGTCGTCCCAGATGACGGCGAGCCCTAGGTCCCGTACGGGCGCGAACATGGCCGCCCGGGTGCCGACGACGGCCCGCACGGCGCCGCGCCGGACGGCCAGCCACTGCGCGTACCGCTTCTCGGGGCCGGCCTCGGCGGTGAGCAGGGCGTGCCGGCCCTCGCCGAGCAGCCCGGTGAGGGCCGCGTCGACGCGGGCGGCGACCCTGCCGTCGGGGACGACGACGAGCGCGCCGCGTCCGGAGGCGAGGGTCGCGGCGACGGCCCGGGCGATCTCCTCGGCCCAGTACGGACCGGGCAGCGCGTTCCACACGGCGCGGGGCGCGCCGCCGCGCGCCAGCGACTCCAGGAACGCGGCCCCCCGCTCGTACCGCGCCCAGCTTCCCGGCGCGGGTGCGGCGGGCGGCGGCAGCGGCTCGGGCGAGGGCTTGCGCTCGGCGCTCGCGTTGCGCGGCGGGACGGCGAGCTGGAGCACGTCGGCGAGACTCCCCGCGTACCGGTCGGCGACCGCCCGGGCGAGCCCGAGCAGCTCCGGCCCGAGCACCGGCTCCGGTGAGACGACGTCGGCGAGCGCGGCCAGCGGCCCCGAGTAGTCCGACTCGGCGCGCCGCTCCACCAGGAACCCGTCGATCAGCCGCCCGCCCTCGCGCCGCCCGCCCCGCACCTTGTGCGACCCGGCCCCGAACCGGACCCGCACCCGCACTCCGGGGCGCGCGGCCGCGTCCAGCTCCTCCGGCACGGCGTAGTCGAAGAACTGGTCGAGATGGAGCACTCCCTTGTTGACCACGACCCGCGCCACCGGCAGCTCCTTCGCCAGCGCGGCCCCCCGCCAGGTCCGCGGCTTGGCCCGCGGCACCTTCGCCTGCCGCACGCTCTCCCGGATGAGCGCGAGCTGCTCGGGCTCCGGCTGCCCGGCCGGCCCCGGCTCCCCCGCGGACTTCTCGTTCTCGCTGCTCACAGCGTCATACCTACCAGACGCCACCGACAGACGGCCGGGGACCGGGGGACGGCCGCGGGACGGGCAGACAGCCACGGACGGGGAGACGGCCGCGGGACCCACAGGCGGGCGCGGAACGGCGAACGGCTGCCGCGGACCGGCGAACGGTCCGCGGCCGCCGTCCGGTCAGACGCCCGGCTTGGTGCAGACCGTGCTGGTGCCGTTGGTCACGCAGGCGCGCACCGCGGGGCTCGGCGTACCGGTCATGCCGGTGGCGCCGCTGGTGGTGCGCTGGGCGATCGTGCGGTAGACGCCGTCGGCGCCCTTGTCCTCGATCCAGATCCTCGCCCCGGCGGTGGCGGGCAGGGTGCCGTCGGCCCAGGCGTAGACGCCGGTGCGGGACCAGCGCGGTTCACCGGTCATCAGGGCCACCGAACCGCCGCCGGTCAGGCTGACGCGCTGTCCCTCGGTGGGGCCGCGCCAGAAGTAGGTCACCGCGGCGGGGTCGAGCCCGGTGCAGGGCTCGGCGCAGGGGGCGTCAGGGCCCTGCTGGTAGCTCGGCCGGAAGCCGCCCTCGCAGCCCCATTCCTTGCCGTCGTCGAAGCAGGCCCGGATCTTGCGGCTGCCGACCGGGTTCTGGACGAACATGCCGGTGTGGCCCGTGGTGGTGCGGGATGCCCCGGGCTGGGTGAGGGGCGTGAACACCATTCGCTCCTCGGCTCCCACCTCGTCCTGGTACTCGAGCCAGGCGCGCGCCTTGGTGCTGTTCGGCGGCAGCTCGGCCTCGGCCCAGCGGTACTCGTGCTCGGGGTCCCAGGCGGGCCGGCCCTCGTAGATCGTGACCTTGCCGCCCTGGTAGGCCGAGACCGAGGCGACCTGCCTCGGCCCGTTGTTCTCCACCCAGGTGGTGGTGGAGGGGTCGGCGCCCTCGCACGGCACCTGGGCGCAGGGCGCCTGGGTGGGCACGACGCCCGCGGTGCCGTCGTCCTTGGTGCAGTGCGTCTCGGTGCCGTCGGTCACGCAGGCCCGCACCTCGGTGAAGGGGTAGTAGGCATCGGTGTGGCCGGAGGTGGTGCGGCGGCCCTTGTCACCGCCGAAGGGGACGTAGATGTTGCCCCAGCGGCCCATGCCCCAGTACTGCTCCAGCCACATGCGGGAGCCGGTGGGGAGGTCGGCCTCGGCCCACGAGTAGGGGGTGCCGTACGCGGCCGTCCCGTTGACCATCTGGGCCGAGGCGCCACTGGCCAGCTGGACCTTCTTGGCCGGGTCGCGCACCGGGCCGCTCTTCCACGCGGTGACGGTGTCCGGGTCGACCTGTTCGCAGTGGTCCTGGCAGGGGGCGACCGGGGTGATCTCCCGGCTCTGGCTGGTGGTGGCGACGCCGTAGCCGCCGGTGCAGCCCTGCTGGACGCCGTCGTTGATGCAGGCCCGTACGAGCTCGCCGTCGTCGAACATGGCCGTGGTGCCCGAGAGCGTACGGAACGCCGACGGGTGGTTGATCAGGGCGGGCTCCTCGCTGAAGTCGTTGGAGACCATGTCGAACAGCCATGCCTTGACGCCCGGCTTCGCCGGCAGCGTCACCTCCGCCCAGGCGTAGGTCTCATAGCTGTCCCAGCTCGGCTTGCCCTGGTAGAGCTTCAGGCTCGCTCCGCTGCTCAGGGTGAACTGGTCGAGGATCTTGGGTGCCGACGCCCAGGAGGTCACGGCCTTCGGGTCGGCGCCGTCGCAGCCGTACGACGGACACGGTCTGGTCTGGGCGGTCACCGCGGCGGCCGGCACGGCGGACGCGCCGAGCAGCGCGATTCCGCACAGGGCCGAGGCGGCCGTCAGGAACCGGCGTAACTTTCCCCGCACTCTTCTCACTTCTCCTCTGGGTTCTGGACTCCGGAATCTGTGATCACCATCAACGCCCAGAGCCCTCTCGCCGCCCTCTCGGCGGCGTCCCTTCCGCCTCGGCCCCAGGGGCCGCCGAGGGGGGGCGGACACGCGTGAGGGCCCCGGTCCGCAGCGCGGGCCGGGGGCCTCACGGGGTCGCGGTGCGGCTTACAGGCCGGCGGGC